>JBAXTB010000142.1:0-13687 GCA_037130425.1 Bacteroidota bacterium | reverse complement strand
ATGACGCAATCGGCTGATTATGTGATCATTGAAGACCAGATCATGCTCACAAACAGTTTGATACTCAAGGCTGGAAAAGATACGACGATCACGTTCTCCAATCCTTCCGGCCACGCGTATTACCTGCGCGTACAACAAACGCCGGGTAATCCGGGCATCGGCGATCCTGCGGCGGCTGTGGTTGATTGTGGCGGCAATAACGGACCAAATTTGGCCCTGCAACTGCCCAACCAGTACGACTCTTACCCGGCTACTTACCTGTATTGCGATGAAGTAGTCGGTTCCTTTGATCCGAACGATAAAACCGGTTATCCGCTTGGTTGGAAAGACCAGCATTTAGTTGAACCCGATCAGGAAATCAACTATGTGATCCGTTTTCAAAACACCGGAAACGACACGGCCTTTACCATTAAAATTGTTGACAGCCTTTCCCTCTTGCTCGATCCTGCGACCATTCAAACCGGCGCAAGCAGCCACCCTTATTCCTGGGATATTAAGGATGGACGCAACCTGAAATTTTATTTCCCCAATATTCTGCTGCCCGATTCCAGCGTGAACGCAATCGGTTCGCAAGGTTTTGTTTCCTTTAAAATTTCGCCCAAAAAAGGTTTACCGCTCGGAACCGTCATCGAAAACAAGGCCAATATTTATTTCGACTTCAATGCGCCCATTCAGACCAATACAACGCGGCACCAACTCGGTCAGGCGCTGTTGAGCATCGTGCAAAACCCGGGCCTTGACCAACTAATGCTCGACATTTTCCCCAATCCGTTTTCCGAGCAAACCACCATTCGTTTGAAACAAAACGGCGATGCCACGGAAAAGCAATTTTCCCTGTATGACCCGCAAGGCAAAATGATCCGGACCGAAACATTTGCCGGCCAGGCATTTCAATTGACCAGAAATGGCCTGAATGCCGGACTTTATTTCTTCCGCCTTCAAACCGCCGACGGAAAATTCGCTACCGGAAAACTAATCATTCACTAAACCCAAAAACTTAAAAATCAATAAATTATGCAAAAGATATATCTTCTCATCGGCATTTTCTGGGCCTTGCAAATTACGGCAAACGCCCAATGCATTGCAGTAACCGGCTGCTCAGGCAGTACGGTAACTGAATGTGACGTAACGCAAAATAATGAGCAATTGTGGAACGAATCCTACTGGAATGATCCCGTTCTCAACGTGCATGATCTCTCTGAAAGCCCGGTTGACTTACAAATTTCGGCAAGCAGCACTTGCGGCGGCACGATCAGCATTCACTACGAGTTACAACTTGATATGGATGGAAACGGCACACAGGAAACCGTCGTAAACAGCAACGTAGCGCAAACGCCTGGCGCGGTTTTGTTCAATAACGCAAGCGGCGGCGGCACGGCCCAGGCTTTTGATAAACGGCCTGTTACAAACAATCAAAAATACGTATTTGCCCTTGAATCAAGCCTGAATGCAGGTACGACAACGGCTTATGTACGCTGGAATACCACCGCAACGCCGGGTGTTTACACCGTGCCGGAACTGCCTTACGGTGTGCATAAAATCAAATGGATCATTGACGACGGCCTTGGCAATCAGGAAGTTTGCGCATACTCATTTGTGGTAAAAGACTGCAAAAAGCCGACGGTGGTGTGCTTAAACGGCCTGTCTGTAAATATTTTGCCGACCAGTATGATTACGCTTTTTGCCAATGATTTCCTGAATTATACGGCCGACAATTCGACCCCTGCAAACCAGTTGAAACTTGGGATTCGCAAATCGGGCCAAGGCACTGGTTTCCCGGTTGATGGCAATGGCAACCCGATACAAAGCGTGACTTATAATTGTTTGGAACTTGGTACCCAATTGGTCGAACTTTGGGCAATTGACAAGGCAGGAAACGCGGATTACTGCGAAACGAATGTGATTGTGCAGGATAATGAGAGTAATTGCGGACCAACAACCGATATTAGGGTGATCGCATGTGAACATCGCTGGTGCGACCAAACCGTTATCGCGGGTGCAGATGTTACAATTATCAGCACGTATGTAGACCAACCCAATTCAAGTCTGACAATACCGATTGAATCAGACGGTTGCATGAACAAATTAATCCCCGGAGGTTCATCTTTTGCCGTATATCCAATGCTGGATACTGACCCGCTGAATGGTGTAGATGTGTTTGATTTAATCGCAATTAGCAAGCACATTCTCGGACTGGAACCATTTACCTCTCCGTATGCAATGATCGCTGCGGATGCAAATAAAAGCGGCAGCATCACAGTTTTTGATATTGTTGAAATAAGGAAATTGATACTAGGGCTTTACAATAATTTCCCATCTAATACATCATGGCGTTTTGTGGATGCCAGCTTTGTATTCCCCAACCCGAACAACCCTTTCCAGACCCAATTTAATGAAACCTATACCAACACCCTGCCAATATTACCCGGTGATACCATCAGTTTAGAATTCTACGGCATCAAAGTAGGCGATGTAAACTGCACCGCCATCCCAGGCTTTAAAACAGCACACGGCGATGACCGCAGCCCGACAACCCTGCTTTCTATGCCGGATCTGTTGATGGAAGCGGGAGAAGTGCGCGATATTCAAATTCAATTGGCCGAAGCAAAACGTTTGCTCGGTTTCCAAATGGGCCTTCAGTTTGATCCGCAACAACTCCGTATTGAGGAAGTACAAAGCGGTTTACCCGATTTTGACGCCGCTACCTGCATCGCCCAACCGACGCCCGGCCATTTGAACAGCGTTTGGTTTGACGTAAATCCGACCGAAATCAAAGCCAACGAAGCCATGATGACCTTGCGTGTGCGCGCTTTACGCACGGGCTGGCTACACGAAATGCTCAGCATCACAAATGGCGCCGACGGCAACCTGCGCTCAGAAGCCCGTTTGTCGGACGCTACCCGCACGCAATTGCAACTCGATTTCAGAACCGCACAATCCGAACAAGATCAGGTGGTCGTGTACACGCCGCAGCCGAACCCGACTTCCGCCGGCACCACGATTCGGGTGCAATTGCCCGAAACAGAACAAGTTACGCTTCAAATCACGGATCTGAACGGCAAATTATTATATGAACAACGCATACAACTGCCCAAAGGAACGCAAACCTTAGAAGTACCGGCCTCGGCATTCTCCCAGGGCAGCGTATATTTGTGGCGCATTGAAACGGCCGATTCGCGCAGCGCAGGCCGTTTGATCAGAACTTAGTACCGCACGTAAAAACGTGCATAAAACATTGAATTATGACGTTTTTACGAACCCTGTTGCCCGGAATCGGCATTTTATTGAGCCTTTCATTGTCGGCGCAAAACAACTTGCCGATTCCGCGCAACCTCCAAAAATCATTTGACAAAGGCATCCGCGATGCGGCGGGTGCGCCAGGCTCAAAATATTGGCAAAACACGGCTGATTATGATATTCAGGTCAGTTTTGATCCCGCAACAAGGTTAATTTCAGGGACAGAAACAATCCGATACGTAAACAACAGTCCGGATACCCTGCGCCAGATAAACTACATTATTTACCCCAATTTATACAAAAAAGGCGCGCAACGCCTGATGACCGTTGAGGCGGCTGATCTTACCGATGGGATGGAGATCAGCCGCCTTCAAATTGGCGATCAGGTGATAAACAACGCGGGCAAACGCGCCAACGGCACCAACCTCCCGGTGTTTTTGCAAAAACCTTTGATGCCCGGTCAATCGGTGCAATGCAGCGCGGCGTTTAGTTACACGCTCAATGGCGGCTCGCATATTCGCACCGGCATGGTGGAAGAAGGCGCGTATTTCATTGCCTATTTTTTCCCGCGCATTGCCGTGTACGATGATGTGGACGGCTGGAACCGCAACCAATACTTAGGCACGCAGGAGTTTTACAACGATTTTTGCAATTTCAATGTCGCCATTACGGTTCCCAAGGATTTTCTTGTTTGGGCTACGGGCGATTTGCTCAATTGCAACGAAGTGTTCGCGCCCAAGTTTTGCGAGCGCTTAGCCCAGGCCGAACGCTCGGATGCGGTAATTTCTGTAATCGATACAAGCGACCTCAAACTCGGCGGCGTTTCAGCGCAAAATGCCACGAATACCTTCAAATTCAAGGCTTTAGATGTAACCGATATTGCAGTCGGCATCAGCAATCACTATATCTGGAAATCATGCAGTTTGGTGGTTGACTCGCTGACCATGCGCCGTTCGCGGGTGGATGCGGTGTTCAATCCCAAGCACCGAGACTACTACGAGGTCGTTCATTTTGCCCGCAAAACCCTGGAATCCATGAGTTTCCGTTTTCCGCGCTGGCCATACCCGTATCAGCACGAAACCGTGTTCGACGGTCTGGATCAAATGGAATACCCGATGATGGTAAACGACAATCCGCTGGAAGACCGCGCCGAGAGTATTGAATTGACAGACCATGAAATCATGCACACCATGTTTCCGTTTTACATGGGCATCAATGAAACCAAATACGGCTGGATGGATGAAGGCTGGGCGACCATCGGGGAATGGCTGATTTCGCCGATGATTGATCCAAGTATTATTGATGAATACGGCATTGCGCGCTATGAAAGCGTGGCCGGTACAGAAGTCGATTTGCCCATTACGACCCTGACTACGATGGAAAACGGCCCGGCGATGTTTATCAATTCTTACCCCAAACCGGGCATGGCTTATTTGTTTTCGATGGATATTTTAGGCGACAAATTTTACAAGGGTTTGCACCATTATATCCGCCAATGGCACGGCAAGCACCCTACCCCACCCGATTTTTTCAATTGCATGAACACGGGTTCGGGCGTTAACCTGAACTGGTTTTGGAAAAAATGGTTCTACGACGGCGGTGTGCCCAACCTGGCGATTTCAACGGTTTCAGATCAAAAAAAGAAAAAGCGCATCACGGTTGAATGTAAGGGAACTTTGCCTTTGCCGGTTGATTTGACGGTTACGTTTGCGGATGGATCGGAGCAAAAAATACACCGTTCGGCGGCGGTTTGGGAAATGGGAAACAAAACGGTTGAGGTGGAATTTGTGTCGGAAAAAACGATTAAAAAAATTGAATTGGGGAGTACGTATGTACCGGATATTGATAAAAAGGATAATGTTGTAAATCGTTAAGTGGGATTTTCATGCGGAGAGAAGGGATACAGATGAAGCAGATCCTGTCAGGACACAGATTTTAAAAGCCTCTAAAAAAACTATTTTTGTGCGCACGCGTAGGGCAAAAGAACACAGATGACAGGATGCAAGCAACACGGATGACCGATCCGAAGAACAAAAAAATCTGTGTTGCTTGCATCCTGTCATCTGTGTTCACCCCCTCTTAAGCAGCAAAAAATCCTTTTAAAATCTGTGTCCTGACAGAATGTACTTCATCCGTGCCCCATCCCTATCTTTGTTTTTCAAACAGGTTAAAACGATTATACATGATTACCGCTCTTTCTCAACTCGATCCTAACGGCAGTTATACTTATGCGGATTATCTGTTGTGGAAATTTGAAGAACGTGTTGAACTACTGCGCGGTAAAATACGCCAAATGTCGGGGCCATCACGCCGTCATCAGGCGATTAGCATGAAACTAACCCGCCCTATTGTAAACGCGCTCTGGAAAAGTCCATGCAAGGTCTGGAAATTGAGGTAACGGATGTGTTTTTGGATTGAACGATGCGCTTTCCCACTACCAAATTGATTTTATTATGAACAAGCTACAATCAAGTATTTATTCCGTCGGCCTTTTATTTTTTATACTTCTGTTGACTTTTTGCCATAAAGAAGAGCCAAAACCCGTTCCCGAATCCCCCAAGCCAGTTACGTTTTATATTCAGAATACCAAAGACGGCAAACCGGAATCCGATGTCTTCATCACCTTACAAAAAAAGGTAGCCAATCAGGTTGATTCCTTTGAAAACGTCACGGAACTCGGCAAAACAGACGCCGCAGGTAAATTGACTTGGAATTACGATAAGACTTCGTTGCCGGGAGATCATAGGTTTGTATGCAACAAACAAGGCTATTTGACAACGATTATCCCGATTACGGACTTGTTACAACGTGTATTTGAGGGCGCCATGACACTCAAACCGAGCACGGCAGTTACATTTTATATTGTTGATAATCAAGACAGTACGCCAGTTTCCGATGTTGTGATCACCTTACAAAAAAAGACCTCAACCCTGCCGGAATCCTATGAAAACGTCCTGAACCTCGGCAAAACGGACGCTTCCGGAAGGTTAATATGGAACTATGACAAAACCTTGTTGCCGGAAAACCATCGTTTCGTATGCGATAAACAAGGCTATTTAACCACGATTATCTCGATCTCAGACCTGTCTCAACATGAATTCCAAGGCAGTATAAATCCGGCATCGAGTAACGCCATCACCTTTTATGTATATAGCGCCAAAGACGGCCTGCCGGTACCAAATGCAGTGATTGATTTGTATAACAAAATCGGTGTTCCCGACGCCCCTTATTTTTTAAAAAATATTGGAACAACGAGTGCAAACGGCAAAGTTGTTTGGAACTATGATTTGGATTCTTTACCAAAAACCTACCAATTTTGGTGTCATAAATCAGACGAATTCGATCCCGTTACAGTGCTTGTCACCGATTCATATCAAAATGATTTTCAAATTGCTTTAAGTCGCATTTCAAAAATGAATTTCCATTTGAAGTACCAAAACGATACGCTTCCTAAAGAGTTTGTCTTGTACAATTACTATTTTAACCCGCCCTACCATAATTATCCCGGCGGATACGCTAAATACCCTTATCTGATAACAGGAAACCTGACAAAAATTGATACTTCTTTTACCATTAAACTTGATATTTCCTCAACAAAACAGGAATTTCATTGCTACATGCTCGACCAAAGTACGCCGGTAAATTCATACCTTAATTTTCCAAACAGCCCGGAAAAAGTGCTTGTGATTCCGGGTGGTACAAAAGATACCACGTTTTTATTCGAGGCATTTTGGTAATCCCCCTCACACCCGCCCCAATACCATCGTAAACACACTCCCCGCTCCAAAATCACTGTTCACGGCAATGCGGCCGCCTTGGGCTTCCATAAATTCTTTGCTGATCGCCAAGCCCAGCCCAGTGCCTTCTTTTTGGGTACCGGGAATGCGGAAATAGCGGTCGAAAATCTTATCTATGTATTGCAGCTCGATGCCTTGCCCGGCATCGAGCCGCAATACATCGGAATAATATTTCTTGAATCACCATGGGCGCCAAAAATCTTTTGATACATCAAAGGCGTTTACTTCACCGACTCACCCAAAAACGTCCTACCCAACTATTTCCTGCTCCATCCTGCACCAAACAAGTGTACATACCCGCAGGCCAGTCCTTAACATTAACCACGGCATCTAACTGTGCGCTGGATGCTTGATAAAACACTTGCCCAAGCGCATTATAGATGCTGTAATAACAAGCGCCAGTGCGCTCCAGGTCGCGGATATAAACCTGTGCATTTGCGGGATTGGGCCAAATGGCTATGGAAGGCGTGCGATCTGCTTCCGAAGTTCCAACCACTAATGGAACCACATAAGCCGCCGTTTTGCTACATCCTTGCATGTCTGTGAGTGTGAGCGTGTACGTGCCGGGAGCAAGATTTTCAAGCAAAACAACTGTTGCGCCATTGCTCCAAGCAAGTGTGTAGGGCATCGTGCCACCGGAAAGGTTTGATACCTCAATCTTTCCATTGTGGACGATCGGATCTGTAGCAGGCGAGACAATTACCTCAAAGTGCAAAGAATCGGGTTGCGAAAGCGGCAAAATCCACACAACGCGACAGCCAAAGGCATCGGTAAGCGCGCCCCTGTACACACCCGGCCCCAAAGGCCCATAAGCGGGGCTGGTCGGGCCATTTTCCCATTCAAATAGAAAAGGTGGTTTTCCGTTGAGCGGCGTAATGAGCAAGCTGCCGTCGTTGGCTTCGTAACAGCTAATGGGCGTCACCCCGATTTCAATATCTAAATTGCCGACGGCGTCCACATTTACGGTACTACGCGCGGTACAGCCAAAAGGATCGGTCACAGTGAGCGGATAGCTACCGGGGGCGAGGTTGCTGCGTATGCTATCGGTAATATTTGACGGGCTCCATAAAAACGAAAACGGCCCTTGGGCGCCTTGGATACTTACACTGGCTGAGCCGCCCTCCGTATCTCCGCAATGAACCGGCACACTTTGCGGAACCAATTGAAAAGTATCCCGCTCCGGAATACTGGCGGTAGCCGTGCAGCTGGCGCCGCGCGCATCGGTAATGGTAAAATTGTAATTACCGCTCGCTAAATGGGTCGTACCGTTGCCGACAGCGCCATCTTTATTCCATTGCACCTGATAGGGCGGGCAGGCATGAGCCAAATCAAAGGAAACGGCCCCGCTGGCGCTTCCTGTACATGCGCCTGTAGTGATGGGTGGCGTTGCAAGTTTTGGGGCGGGCGCTTCAAAAGCCCCAATATCTACCCGGCCGCCCTGAATACGCGGCGCGCCTGCCAGATCAACACTGTCCTCAAGCCCCACAAAAGCGTTGTTGCCCGCATGTACCAAAGGCGAGCAGGGCAAAGGCGTATAATTGCCTTGCGCCGTATCTGTAAACATTGGGTCGCCGCTGGTGATATTGCCGTCGAGGCAGATTACGTGGGGGTTTTGAGCAGCGCAATTGAAGCCGCCGAGGTAGTTGTTGGAGAGTTGGACAATATTTCCTGGATTATTAAAAGAATTAATTGAGCTTTTTTCAAAATACGAATTCTGAATATTTAAAGTTTGACAATCCGAACTGTGAATGCTTTCTGTTGTTTTATTTAATATTGTACAATTTATTACCAATGGATTATTTATATCTGAAAAATTTATTAAGCGAGGTATTGTATCATGATTAATAGACAAAGTATTACAAATTACACCAATATTTAAGGTTGCTAAATCAATAATTTTCCTATTATTATTAATAAAGGTCGAGTTACTAATTTTTGTTTCTTCAAATGCGGAAGCAAATAAAACCGAAACAGGAAACAGTAGACTAACATTACTATTAAACAATGATTTATTAACAAAAAATTTTCCGTTTTCTGAAGAATTAACACCTAAAATTCTATCAGCAATATTTTTATTAAAAAAACAGTCAGAAAATATAGATTTAGATTCCTTTGTGAAAAAAAGGTCCACATATACGATAGACTTAACTCCGAACATAGCAGTAGTTGAACTTAAATTTTTAAAAAATACACAACTATCAATAATTAAATTTCCATCAAAATCGCTAAAATTTGAAAAAAAATCAATTGCGCCCCCTTCTGAAGAATTATTCTCATTAAAATTACTGCTCTTACAAGTAAAGGAACTACCCGATTGTCGACCTAAAGAAAAAAAAGCCCCGCCTCCCTTTACGTTTGAAAAATTCTTTATAAAATCACAATTTAACAAATCAATTTTATCCCTGCCTTCGCCATCCGAATAATAAATGCCGCCGCCCCAATTGTCAGCCCGGTTTGCAATGAATGTACAATTATGGTACTCTATTCCACGTTCCAATATACTTGCGCCGTACTTTGCAATCCCTCCTCCGTTCATACCCGCTTTATTCCCTTCAAATCGGCAATTCAAAAATAAGGGCGATGTGGAGCCATTGTTGCGGCCATTAACAATCACCCCGCCGCCAAAATAAAGGGCCGTATTTTGCTCAAACACACAATTGCGGATGTTTGGGTAAGCATCGGCATGCTCCCCCATAATGTATAAGCCGCCGCCACAGATCAACCTGCTGTAAGCATCCATCGCAAAGGTTTCATTATCGGCTAAGCCGTCTCGCAAAATCAAACCGTCCAACACCGTAGCGGAATCCGGCTCAAACAAATACATGACATTATACGAGTTGTCCGTGCTGTCGCCTGCAACCCCGATGTCGCCGCTCAACACGGTTGGGTGCGCAGCCCAATCGCGTTGACTCAAACTAAACTCCGTACCTGCAAAACCGCCCATTACGACCACACCACTATGGGGTTCAAAAGAAATGTCCCGGTTACTTGTGCCGGTTGGGCGATACAGACCTTCCGCAATCCAAACGGTGTCGCCTGCCTGCGCTATTTGTAAGGCGCTTTGTAAATCGGTGAAGGCGTTGGCCCAGGATTGGCCGGTATTGTTCCCGGTGGCGCTTGCGCGTACGTACAGGCGCTGCGCAGGTAAAGAAAATGCAATAAAGAGTAACAGGATGGTTGGCAGGTATATGTTACGCATTGGGAAAAGCGATTTTGATTGTGAAGGTGGATGGGCTGGAAGATACGTTGGACGCCTATTGATGCCGTTTTTATCCAGCGGGAGGAAGATATGTATGATATTATCCTGATGACCGAGCATATTGTCGGCGTGACTGGCAGTCACACCGACAACTATGCACGATCTCAATTTTTTATTTGGCGAAAAAATCACGAATTGTAACCAACGCATAGTGGTTATAAAGATGACTGTTTTCTAATCCATTTAAAATCGCGGTTGATATAACGTTTAATTTTTTACCAATTGACCTTGCACTTCCGTTCCTTTTCCGTATACTTTCCAAGTATAAATCCCGGCGGGCAAGTTTAACACTTCCGAAAGCGCAACGCGTTGTTCGCCTTCCAAAAGTGCGACATCGTGCAGAAGCACCCGCGCGCCAGAAGCCGAAAACAGCACAATACGCGCTTTCATTGCCTGAGGCGCGTTTATGATAAACGAAACGGCGCCGGAACTTGGATTGGGTTGTACGTTTACCTGCAAGACATTTTCTACTTTTTGATTGTCGGCCGCTACACGTTCGGACGGCGGGGCTGCAGCAATGCTGAATTCTCTTCCATCTTGTTGCCAGGCAGTATTGGAAAGCAGATCATTGTCTAAGGCAAGATTCAATGTCGCATCGGCGCCCCCTTTTAAAACTTTGAAATTCAGGTAAAACAGTATAGTTCCGGGCTTAATACGTTCATCCGGGTTTTGAAATGGGAACCAGAGTGTGCGGATTTCACCTTTATCTGCCGAGGTTAAGCCAAAATTGGCGGCGTTATAACTGGATAAATCGCCGGGAGCAGTTCCAATTAATTTATATTGAGCAGGATCAAAACGGAGACCCAATTGAAGCGCTTCTATGGATTCCGAACCGGTGTACACTACCGGCACGCTTAAGATTTCGCTACTTTTTATCGCAGTGCTCGTCCAGGAAATGGTCGTCACCGGACGATCTGCCGGTTTCATCGAATTAGGTACTGCCGTATCATTGACATCGCCTACTTTAATTGCCACAAAATTAAATGGCTTAAGTTGGGTTGGATCTGCGCAATCGATCTTCTCCGGGAATTCGGGGTCATCAAATGGGTTGCTTTGATTTGGAAATGAGTGATTCTTATCAACAAAACGCCAGGAAGTATTACTTGGTAATGCCGTATAAATACCAAGAATTAACTTTCGTAATTCGACGATATCAAAGGTTGTGATGGACCTGGACTTATTGGCGTCTGCAGCAATCATTTTGTACGGCGAGCCCAAAGGTTCAATGCCTAAAATATGTTTGCTAATCAGCACAAGGTCGTAGGTGGAGACGCCGTTGAGCGGGTTATCATTTTTATAAGGCGTAAGCAGGTATGTTGGGCAGGCGCAAAGGCTGCAAAAACCATATAAACCGCTGGTATTGGTTAATTCAGTTGTCGGAACACAGGTACCCGTGCAGGAGGAAGCGCAACAGGAGGAAGGGGTAGCGCAACTCCCTTGTGGGGCTCCTGCCGTAATTGTAGCGTCTTCCAGGCCTTTATTCGTTTCGGTAAGTATATTTCCCGATAAAATCGGTCCGCAACTGCTCAAATCAACGGATTGTGTGTTCGGGTTTATGGTTGGGAGAATAGGAAGTACGCAAGGAGCAGAGTCGGTGTATTGAATTAAAAGTTTTGTGATTTTAAAACTCCTAACACAACCATTTCCCGTGTGCGCAAAGTTTATCTTTACGTACTTGAAAGGGTTGATTAGAACTGTTTGCACTGTGGCAGTTGTGCCGCAAAAACCATAGTGAAAGGTATTACCGCTTATTGTATAACAGGAAGCGCCTGCACAACCTAGGCCATTGCAATTGATACCTAAATTGGTATCATCAGCGCTTGAAATGGAAACATCGGAATCCATATCAAATACCAGTTCAAATTCAAGTCGAGTAATGTTTCTTGTTTCATTACCGCTTAAAGCGCGTATCCCTGCATTGTAAACAAAATCATTCACACAACTTGTACTCGGAACTTTTACAACATCAAACAATATACCTGCATCTGTACAAGGTTGGAATTGAGTAGTCAGGTCATAAGTACTGTTTACATTTGATTTCAGATCCGTACACGCATTGGAATCATTTCCGTTTTTGGTTTTTTTCGTATTTATTCTTCCTACCTGCATACTTGTCGTCAGGATAGCGTTCCAGTTAATCGTTGTCAGCGTTGGGTTGGGTATTTGAATCACCCCTACATTCGTTGTAGTTCCGCTATTAATTGTGCCTAAGTTATTGATTACATAGTGCAGCAAATAATATCGATAGCCTGAATTAGATGGATCTTGACCTTTATCGACCACGCTTAACGGCATATTTCCAGTGAAACTTAATAATTCTGTGTTGTTGCGACGGGACACTTTTACATAAAAATCGACATGGTTGACGGTTATGTTATCTGTACTATTGGTATTTGCCAATTTTAAGGTAAACTCTTGTTTCCCATTAGATTGCACCGGGCCTGTCATTTGAAGTTCAACAAAAGCATTTTGAGTTCCGGTATTCGTGGACGGGCTGCTAATCGTATTGCCATTGGCAAACCCATTGTAGGCTAAATTTGTACTAGTATTTTCTTTAGAAATTGCAGGGCTGTTAACGTTTTGGCAAGACAAAGATCCATTGTAAGGCGTATATTTTGTATGATCCGGGTCAAGATCAAGGGCTACATTTTCTCCCGGATAGGCGTTTACGACTACGGTAAATAGTTTTACATAATAACATACTCCTGTTGCACAAGTAGCGGCATTGCTCGGTGTGTTATCTTCAAACTCAATCTTTGTGCTTCCTATGATTCCGCCATTATTTGTGGTGGAGCCGCAAGGGTCGCTGGTGTTTGTATTCAAAAAGCTGATATCCACACTTTGGTCTGTGGCAGTAAATGCAACCCTATTGCCATCCGTCGTGTTTGAGTAATTTAACCATTTACTCCCGGTTGAACTATTTGAGAAGCAACTCTTGGTAGCGCCTATGTCAATATAAGAGCGTTGATTTGTTGAAAGTTGTTTTAGCGTTACTTTGACATCTAAGTGACTGTAATCCAAATTAAACGCATCGGCGCCTCCGTTTACAAATTTAAGGTACACATCAAAATACATTTGATAAGAGGCATCCCCGCCCCCGCAAACGTTTGCCGTGAGGTTGGTGCAATCTGTTTTCAGGTTTGGATAAAGACGTATGGCTTCTACTTTTAACTGACCACAAATAGGTGTTTTACAGGGTCTTGACTGTGAAAAAACAGTTGACCAGCTCATGAATGACCATAAAAAAATCAGGGCAAGGTTTAAAAAGACCGGTTTACTAAAATTTTTGGGTTGCGTGTTGTGTTCCGTGTGATTTAAAGTTTTTCTGTTTAATTTAGCGTGTTGTGTTGTGTTGTGTTGTGTTGTGTTGTGTTGTGTTGTGTTGTGTTGTGTT
>JBAXTB010000141.1:0-13825 GCA_037130425.1 Bacteroidota bacterium | reverse complement strand
AGCCTTCTGCTAATGCGTGCCAATTCTGCCATTGTTCCGCTATTTTGATGGCTTCCTCAAAGTTAGTACGCGCTTCTTTAAGCTGATTTATTTTTAAATAATAAAAGCCCAATGAAGTTTTTACATCAAATGAATGAAAGGGAAACCCGCTTTTTAAGTTTTTTTCGGCTTCGATATATTTTGAAAGCCATTTGAATTGCGTTGCATCATCCTTTCGCAATGCTGCTACTTCAGATAAATTGTAATAAATGTTTAAAAGATCGCCTGTTCTAACGGCGTTCGTCCCCGATTGCAGGCCTTTTGTTAAGTAGTATTCAGCACTATCAGGCTGTTGCATTTTTGTATAGATCTCGCCGATATTCAGCAGGCTATTTAAAATGGACGTACTGTCATGTATGCTGTTAGCGTTTGATAAGGAGGTTTTTCCCCAACGGAGCGCTTGGTCATATTGCTTAATTCCTAAATAATTGGAAGAAAGCACCTCGCTTACATAACTCATGTTTAGCAGATTATTGGCTTGTTTAAACCGCTCATAAGTGATTAAAACAGTATCAAATCCTTCATTATACTGCTCATCAATCATGTAACTTAATCCAATAGAAAGCAGGGCCAGCGTTTCGGTTTCTGTTTTCTTCAATACCCTGGCATGATCAATTGCAGCATATAAATACTTCCTGCCTTCTTTCGTTTCTCCGCGTTTTACAAGGCATTTGCCAAGCCCTAATTCTACCTTCGTAAGCAGGCTAAGTCCTCCAAATTGCTTAGCGTCCGGCAATAACTGTTTATACAATATGAAGGCGCTGTCTATGCGTAGTTTAAGGGTATAATAATAGGCCACATTTTCCAGGGCTGCCATTTGCCCTGATTTGAAATTGATCGAATCTGCTAAGGACTTAGCAGATTTAGCAATACTTAAAGCCTGGTCAATCCGGCCTTTGCTGTACGGATAAGAATATTCGTATGAAAGTTTATTTAATAATTTAACCTTATCAGAGTCAGGCTTTGCATTCAGTAGTTTATTTTGAATGGAATCAATCCTGCTGTTTTGCGCAAATCCGCCCACACTGGCTGACAGGCCGATGAGTATTAAAATAATCAAACGAAGGGTATTCATTTTTCCAGTGTACATAAACATGATTTGCTGCAAGGTAGGATGAGAAACGTTTCGGCCTCTTCATTTTCTAAGGAACGGTGAAAAAAAAGGGTGGAATGGTGAAATGAACCGCAGGGCGGACGAATTTTTTTCAAAAAAAATGCACGCAACACTTACGTGCTCGCTTTTCCTTGCAATACAGGTGTAACAATTAAGCGCGTATGCACTTTGCTTGTACATATCGAATCAAATTCACCGTTCACCCTTCATTTTTCGCCGATGCTTAGAAACTGTGTGTAGTTGTGTCGTTGATGCGTTCATCTTGCAGCATCATTCAAGCAAACTACCTCTCATCACATTCTCCTTTTCCTTTATGAAAAAAGTGCTCAAATGGGCCGGGATTATCCTTGGTCTGCTGCTGCTTTGCCTTGGCGGAACCGTACTTTATCTCAACAGCGCTGCCAAAAGCCGTTTGGATAAAAAATACGAAGTGCAGCCCACCGCAATCGTAATTCCTATCGATACCGCCTCTATTGCCGCTGGTAAAAAATGGGCAGACGTGCTTTGTCGCGGTTGCCACGGCGCAAACTTAGCCGGTACAAAGTTTTTCGACGTACCTGCGCTCGGTTTGATTTGCGCCTCTAATATTACCCCCGGAGGCGTGGCTAAAAATTATACCGACCTTGATTGGGACCGCGCGCTGCGCCACGGCGTGGGCAAGGACGGTCGGCCGCTGCTTATCATGCCTTCCGAAAACTTCAGGTACATGAGCGACGAACACATCGGTCAACTGATAGCCTACCTGAAAACAGTGACGCCTGTTGAGCAAACATGGGAGCCGCGCCGGACGACACTCTTCTGCTGCCTGCTTTTCCAGTTGGGTGCTTTTGGCGGCGGATTAAACGTGGAAACGATTGACCATACGTCACCTTCGCATAGTGCGCCCAAGCGCGGGGCAACGGCTGAATACGGCAATTATTTAGTGCGCATCAATGGCTGCCGTGTTTGCCACGGGGAACAATTAAATGGCGGTAAACCACCAGAACCGGACGCTCCCTTAGGCCCAAACCTGACACCCGGCGGCAGCCTGGCGCAGTGGGATGCGCCTGGTTTTGTACATACCATGCGCACGGGCATAACGCCTTTCGGCAAGGAACTCAACGTGTTTATGCCCTGGAAAGAAATGAATCATTACGATGACGATCAATTGCAGGCTATTTATGCTTATTTGATGTCGTTGCCTAAGATGGAAATGGCGGAGGTTAAAAAGTGAAAAAACTAAACAAATAACAATATCACAAATTTTCAAACTTTCATCATCCATGAAAAACATTCTGATTACGTTCATGCTGCTTGCGTTGAGCTTCGGTTCCGCTTGCGCGCAAAGCCTATCTGCCACCGATCAAAAGGCCATCGACGAAGCAATGGCGCTGGGTCAAACGGCATTTCAAAAAATGGATATTTCCATTTTGACGCCCTTGATGAGTGAAAATGTAGAACAAATCGTCCCTGATGGAACCATTGTACGCGGCAAAGCCAATGTTTCAGCAGGGATAGGCGGTTACATGAGTTACCTCAAAACCCAGCCTAAACCAGACCGTTTTGAATCAAAGAAAAGCAGCGAACAATACCGCTACCTGATGCCTGATCTTGTATTGTACACGTTCTCGGAAGTAAATACCAGTTATTTCGGCGATAAAACCACGGTTGAAAAAATGTCAGAAGCCATGATTCTACACAAAATCAACGGCAAATGGCTGGTAGAATTGATCGCGCTTACCCCGTTGACCAAATAAAGTCGATTATGTAGGGTTATGTAAGGATTATTGTGTGAACCTTGAGTATTAAAATATTGATTTTCAATAAATTAATTCTTGAGGTTCACACGGTATTCCCCATATATTCATGTAGTTAAAGCGTACTTTACCCCACCGCACCTTTGCAATAAAAATCACAGCCACTCAATACATTTACCATGAAAACGATCCTGTCTGTCTGCCTGTCGCTCTGTTGCCTGATACCAACGGTACAAAGTCAAAATCAAATTACCGGTATGGTTCGGGATATCGCCGACAAACCGCTTCCCTTTGCAACCATTGTGTTGTTTACCGCAGCCGATACTGGTTTGGTGCGCGGAACATTAAGCACCGAAAAAGGTGACTTTATCTTTGAAAATATTCCTGCCGGAAACTATTTCCTGCAATTTTCCATGCTTGGATTCAAGGAGACGCGTTCTGCCGCTTTTGCATTGACGGAAAAACCAACGCGGAAAGAAATCGGCAATACCGTTTTATCAGAAAGCGCTGCTGCCATTGGTGAAGTTCAAATTGTGGCGCTTCGTCCTTTTTTGGAGCAAAAAATCGACCGCACGGTGGTCAATGTCGCCAACAGCATTACCAGTGCGGGCAGCAATGCTTTGGAAGTGCTGCAACGCTCGCCGGGCGTGCAGATCAACCGCCAGTCGAAATCAATTTCAATGTCGGGCAAAGAGGGCGTGCTGGTCATGATCAACGGCAAAATCACGCGCGTACCCGCAGACGCGATCGTGCAAACACTGGAAGGCATGAACGCCGATAACATCGACCATATTGAACTCATTCATACGCCGCCAGCCAATTTTGAGGCCGAGGGCAACGCGGGCATCATCAATATTGTGCTGAAAAATACGGGCGATGAGGGTTTAAACGGCGGTTATTCTGCTAAAGTCGGTTACGGCCGCGCAGAAAAATACGGTACCGGCGTTTATTTCAATTTCCGCAAACACCGGATTAACCTGTTTGGCAATTACGCCTTTAATTTCAACCTCAACCCGCAGGTTTTTACCAATTACCGAGGTTTACAGCAGGGCGCCAATTTTATTGAAACGGATACGAGAAGCGACCGGGCCTACACGCCGTTTGGGGCGCAAAATGCTCAATTGGGTCTTGATTTTCAAGTAAATAAGAAAACCGTGATCGGTGTGCTTGGCACTTTTGCCGATACAGACTGGCACATGCGGGCGGTAAACAAGGGCACCAATTCCCAAAACGGCGTCGTTGAATCCCGGCTTTACATGCCGAACGCTGAAACCAACCGCAGCCGTTCTTTCGCAGGCAACATCAACCTCGCGCACCAGTTTTCCAAGAATCAATCCCTGAATGTGGATGTCGATTTTATCAATTTTGACATCCGGAATCCAAGCAGTTATGATGTGCAGAATTTTGATGGCGCAGGCACGACGATTTTCCAGCAGGAATTGCGCATCGACAAAAAAACGCCGATCCGGGTGGCCGTGGCAAAAGCCGATTATTTTTTCAACATTGGAGAAAAATTCAAATTGGAATCTGGTGGAAAAATCACCTTTACGCGCTTTGACAACGATGTGCGCGTGGATAGCCGTATGCCGCAACAAGACTGGGTGGTGATTCCCGAATACACGGCTTTATTCCATTTGAATGAAGACGTAATCGGCGCCTATTCAACGGCTTCGATCAAGGTAGACGCCAAAACAGACATCAAAGCCGGGCTGCGCTACGAGTACACCAGCACCAATCTTGGCTCCGCTGAACAACCCAATTTAGTGGATCGCAAGTACGGTTCCTGGTATCCAAGCCTGTTTGTTTCCAGAAAAATTACTGAAATTCAAAACCTTAATTTCTCTTACAGTCGCCGCATCACACGGCCACAAATCAGGCAACTCGCGCCTTGGCTCATTTTTTTAGACCCAAGCACTTTAGATGGCGGCAACCCTGCGGTGCAACCTTCCTTTACAAATGCGCTAAATGTAGATTACAGCGTGAAATCCTACCATATCGGGGTTTCGTACAGCATTGAGAACGGTCCAATACGCGATGTGCCCATCGTTGATTCGCTCACGAATCGACAGATTAGCAAGCCGATTAACCTGAACAAGTCCAAGGTACTGGGTTTTAGTTTGTCGGTACCCTTGCAGCCTTTCAAATGGTGGCAGATGCAAAACAATTTCTACGCCAATGATGTAAATTTTGACTATAACTTAGAAGGTAAAACATTCAAAAGCAGTAATTTTACCTACGGTTTCAGCAGCACCCAAACGTTCACCCTGCCTAAACATTTTAGCCTTGAAATTTCGGGTGAATACAACGCGCCCAACTATTGGGGTATTTTAAAATGGAACGCAACTGGCGCGCTCAACGTAGGACTTCAAAAGGATTTTGGTGAAAAATGGGGTAAATTGCGCTTCAATGCAAGCGATATCTTGTTGTCAACCAACTGGATCGGCGGCGTTCGACAACCAGCCATCAACCTCAATGTGAACTCCTCTTTTCGCTTTGCCGAACGCGTGTTTATGCTTTCCTGGAGCAATACGTTCGGGAACAACAAACTGAAATCTGCGCGCAACCGCCAAACGGGGGCTGCGGAAGAAATGCGGCGCATGTAATATCACAAATTTTCAACCTTTCGTTTACACCAGTAATCAATGAAGACAATTGCTTATCTATCCAATTTGACGCCTGTGCGGGGCATTGCTGCGTTGCTTACGGTCATTTTTCATGTTGATCTTATGATTGGCGGCGGCGGCGGTATGTTGCTTAAACTGAAGGATTCGATGCTGATCAACCGGATGTATTTAATGGTCGACCTCTTTTTTATTTTGAGCGGGTTTATCATGCTGCATGTGTACGGCGCGGGATTTTCCGATAAAGTTACCGGGGCGGCGTTCAAACGATTTACCATTGCGCGTTTTGCGCGGGTGTATCCGCTTCATTTTGTGACGTTAATGTATTGCATTATTCTATTTACAGTGTCTGCATCCTTGGGGATTCCGAGCGTGCCGGTATTACAAATTGAAAACAGCGGCTATTCGATCCTGACAAACCTGTTTTTGCTTCAATCGATGAATTTCCACAACTGGTTTAGTTGGGTGCATGCTTCGTGGTCTATCAGCACAGAATGGTGGATGTACATGATTTTCCCGTTTTTAGTAGGCCCGTTTTTGCGGTTGAACAATATTGGGAAGGCCGTCGTGGCATTTCTGTGTTTTGTCGGCTATGTGGGCATTATTTTTTACATCGTCCCTATTGTAACAACGCCGCCGGAAATTCCTTTTGTAAAGACCAATCCGGCCGATATGACCATAAATGTGAGTTACCAATACGGCATATTGCGCTGCTTTTTTGGTTTTGTATTGGGCATGATGATGTATCAGGGGTATCAGCAGGAATGGGGCAAAACGTGGTTGGCCAATGGTTATGCGATCCTGGTGTCGGTGCTTGGCTTGATGCTGTGCCTGCATTTTGCCGTTCCGGATGTGTTTACCATCATTTTCTTCCCGTTTATCCTGTTATCGGCCGCCTACGGTAGTCCGCGCATCAACGCGTTTTTGGCCTCAAAACCCTTGCAAAAATTAGGCGATTGGTCGTTTTCAATTTACCTTACACACCAGCCGCTGTTGTTTACCATTGGGAGCATCATGGCGTATCGAAGTTTGGGCGCTGCTGCTCCCGCAGGGCCGCCGCCACAGCCGGATATGATTACCGGTTGGATCATTTGCTTCGTATTTATCGGTTTAACCCTTTTGGTTTCTGCCATGACTTATCGTTTTGTGGAAGTGCCAGCCAGGCGCTGGATTAATAAGAAGGCCGGTTGAAAAATGAGTGGCTTCCAATTTATTTCAAATTAGCAATTCTAACATGGGTATTATTCTACTTTTGTTTTTAATCGGGCTGATTCTTTACGCTTTTTTGGCCCCTCGCTTGCTTTATTTTGTTTTGCACCTTGTATTGATTCGTTGGCTACATATAGCCATTTCGGCCAAACTGCTATGGGCAATTGTTTGTTTGGCGCTTTTACCTTTTGCCATCTTATTTTTTCTCAATACTATGCTCGGTTCCGCTGGCGGAACACCGGATTTTACGCCAGTTTGGCGGTTTTTTATTTGGGCGAGTATTGGATTGTTTGCTATTTCCTGGTGGTTCGGCATACCGACAAAGTAAGGTAAATTGCCTGCAAGTGATTATATGTTCATAGATCAGACCCGATTAAATGTCCTAATCTTAAAAGAATTGTATGTAAAAACGGAATAAAACACTTAAAACCCCTTTATCGTCGAGCGCAACGTGGGCATACATCTACCATCTTGTAACCCCCGAACTTCAGTCGGGGGGCAAACGTATGCAGAAAACACATCTATTTTCTTTGCAAAACATCAGCATCTAACAGGTTGATTATGTTGATGTTCTGTAAAGAAGGTAGATGTGATGGAGCAAGAATACTAATTCCGCCGGTTAAAACCGGCGGTTACAATATGCTAAATGTATGCTCACATTGAGCTCGGCAGTATCGGGATTTTTTTGATTATAATTATAGCCAACGCAAAGTGGTTTTGAAAATAAAAGTCTGGTAATCCTTTGAAAATCAATTTAATCAATCCAGAAAATCTTCAAATCCACTTTAATCTTGGTATAGTTAAATGATTTGCAATATTTACCTAATGCCAAATATTGTTTGGTTTTCAATGCGAAATTTAATCTTAATTTTGGCGGTTATGCTTCCACAGTCCCATTCAATAGATCAAAGGCCTTTGTTTTAGCCAAACTTACAATCTGGTCCACAATCATAAAATGCTCAATTTCCATCCGATCTGCCTCGGTGAATTCCTCCGGATCAGCGCTTTTCAGCAACAAAGTTTCTAAGCGCTCCTGCGACGCAGGCGAAATATTCAAAGCCAGCACCTGCTCCGGGTTAAGAGCGGCAATGGTATCGGCAAATTCCTCAAAAACGAGATTTGTATTTATCATAACAGAATTTTTTTAAGTGCCTTTGCTTTTGCCAGGCCGACGATTTGTTCTACAAGCATAAATTGCTCTAATTCAATCTTTTCCGCTTCTGAAAGTCCACTAATGTTTTTATTCTTCAAAAGAAGTTGCTCCACTCTTTTTTGTGATTTTGGGGAGGTATGAAAAGCGATCACTTTTTCCGGGTTCATACCTGCAAGTAATTCGGCCAGTTCTTCAAAAATATAATGTGTGGTAGCCATGCGTTTAATTTCTTACAAAGAAAGGGGTGATTTATGTCGTTTCCAACAGGGTGTGATTCCCGATAAACGCATGTTAGCTGCCGTTATTATCATTCTTCATTCTTGTCTGTTAACTCTATATTAGCGCTGTTCGTTTTCCATTTTAAATGTTAGTTAGATTATGACGTTTGAGTTGTCGAAAATTGCTACCAACAGCCCTCGGCTTGGCGATGTGGCGGATTTTTAGCACAAAAGTTCAATAGAATTAATGCTGTTGAACCTTGTACAAATGTTTCATAGAAGCACTTCAACCGCCATATTGCCAAACCGATGTTAGTGGCTGCCCTTCTTTTAGTCAAAGTCATAAACATAAGTCTCAATTTCGTTTTCTAAAAGTGATTTGTTTATCAATGGTTCAATTTTGTCCCAAGTTCCACCTGCTAATCCGCAACCAATTCTCGGCATATGAATAGTTGCTTTTATATCGAAAGCGAATTGTCCAACTTTTTCAAGACCTGCCAAAATTGCTTCATAACGAATTGGTGCATTACCATTTTCGTCCTGATTGATTTTATGTTGTCCAATTAAATTCGCCACCCAAAGTTTTTCTTCGACTTGCACAAATTGAACTTGTCCAAGGCTAAAATTGTCATTTGATTTAAACCATTGTCTGTATTGTTGTTCAGGTTGTTTCCAACGTTTAGTAATTGCCATTACAAAGCCCTTTCCCCAGCCACCGATGTCATTGCAAACGTGAACAATGATTTTGTTTCCAATTGTCTGCGGATTTGTAGCGTCACCAATTATGTAATTCACTTTTGCCATTGATCTTCAAAGTCAGTTTTAGTTATTGCAAAGTTTTCAAAATCAAAAGTGTCAAGAGCTTGGTCTGCAAGAAATCCAAATTCATCTTCAATAAATTGTTCGCTATATTTTAATGTCTTTCCATTAGCATAAACTTCAATTTGCCGGAGCACTTCTCCGTTCTCATTAGTTTCAAAGTAATAATCACAAGTTCCCCAATTTTCGAAATTTTCTGTCCGAATTTCGTCAAAATGTCGTTTGTAGTATTGTGTCGCCATAGGGTTGCCAATAACGTGATAATATGCTAATCTCACATATCTAATACATAAAGGTATAAAAAGTATCAGGACACTGAAAATGTTTCAGAAATTATTTTTCAAATATCACTAAATCAAAATCTTACGAATCATAAAATGAAAATTTTCATTCCAGAAACAATACAAAATGCGCCCTCCCTCCACCCCTCTTTTTTATCAAGCATGATCATTCCTCTCTTAGCACTTTCGCTACATAACACTTTAGGCCTTGTTTGTCCTTGCATGAGCGGTGCTGTATGCTCCTCTACCGGAAGGTTTCCATTTGGCGTCGGATCCACGCCACGCTGGCTACTGTGGCGCCCTTTACCATCAAAGCCCTTTGCGCGAGCGGGCTATCGGGACTGCTATTTGCCTCAACCCCAAATCCCAAAAACAGATTAAATTTTAAATTCCCGCTTTCCACTTATACTGTTTTTGGCAAAACCTTAAATTGACCGATCAATATTGCTAAAAACGTTTGGACACTTCTTTATCTTTGTAGCCAACAGCAATGAACGCTACAGATGTCGAAAAATTTAAGCGAACTATCGGGCCGCAAAGGATTGGCCGAAAACCTGTTCGATGAACTGGGGATCAGCGCCAAAAGAACCGGCGCACCGGAACTTGGGGAAATGGAGCAACTTGCCGAAAAATTCCTCATGGGAACGGCTAATATTTACGGAACCGCCTCTTTTTACGATTTTACAAAACCGGAAAACCGGGGCAAAAAAGTGTATGTCTGCAACGGCAGCGCTTGTTTAACCGCCGGAACGCAGGATAAACTCAAACAGCAACTCGGCGAACAGTTTGACGCCGCTGAAATTGGTGAAATGTGCTGCCTCGGCCGTTGCCACGAAAACAATGCCTTTTTTTACAACGACAGCAACTATTCTGGCGACGCAATTGAACAAATTGAAGCCGTAAAAACCGATCAAAAAAGGATTATCGACCGCTACCACGTTGATGCTCACGGCACGCCTGTGCTGACGCGGGCCTTTCCCGGCATAGATGTTTTTTATCAAACGCTGACCAAGGCTTTGCAGCAATCGCCCGACGAGCTGTTGCAGGAACTCAAGGACTCCGGTCTGCGCGGGCGCGGGGGCGCGGGTTTCCCGATTGCGTTTAAATTAGAATCCTGTAAAAATACGCCCGGCAAACAAAAGTTCATCGTTTGCAATGCCGACGAAGGCGATCCCGGCGCATACAGCGACCGCTATCTGCTTGAACATCAGCCTCATGCGGTAATTTTAGGCATGATGGTGGCTGGTTATATCACGGGCGCGAACATGGGTGTTTTGTACATTCGCGGCGAATACCCGGAAGCATTCCCGATTGTGGAAGAGGCTTTGAATGCCTTGCGTACGCGCAATTTGCTCGGCAAGCACATCGCGGGCAGCGATTTTTCATTTGAATTCAAGGTCATTCGCGCGCAAGGCGCCTATATATGCGGGGAAGAAACGGCCCTGCTTTCTTCCATTGAAGGCCAACGCCCCGAAGTGCGGGTGCGGCCGCCGTACCCGACCCAACAGGGGTTGTTTAACAAACCCACGGTGGTAAACAACGTAGAAACCCTGGCTTGCATTCCGTTTATCCTGGAACAATCGGGCAAACGTTTTGCGGAAATCGGCCGCGGGCGCTCCACGGGTACCAAATTGGTTTCGCTGGACGGTCATTTCAAGCGCCCCGGTATTTACGAAGTAGATATGGGCACGCCGCTCGACCTGGTGATCAACCAATTAGGCGGCGGATTCAGAACCGGTATAAAAGCCATGCACATCGGCGGACCCTTGGGCGGCCTGGTGCCAGTGCATAAAATCCCGGACTTAAGCATTGATTTTGAATCGTTTAGCCAAAACGGATTCCTGCTCGGCCACGCCTCCGTGGTGTGTCTTCCGAATGATTTTCCGATGGTGGATTACCTTGAACATTTGTTTCAGTTTACGGCCCACGAAAGTTGCGGCAAATGTTTCCCATGCCGTTTAGGCTCCACGCGCGGCTATGAACTGCTGCACAAAGCCCGCAGTTCCGAGTATAAAATCGAATTAAGCCTTTTTACCGACCTGCTTGAAACCATGGAAACCGGCTCGTTGTGCGCCCTTGGCGGCGGCCTGCCATTGCCTATTAAAAATGCCCTGCAATACTTCAAGTCCGAACTTCAGCCCTTTTTTGTCGAATAAAACAGCACCACCACTGCCATGAGTACCGCCATCAGCAAAGTTGCCTATTTGGATAATGTCGCCCACGACATCATTGACGGGGAAACCATCCTTTCTTTTGTGAAAAGGGTGTACGGAAAAGATTATGTACCAACGCTTTGCGACGCCCCTAACCTCGATCCTTACGGCGCTTGCCGCGTGTGCAGCGTGGACGTTGCGCTGGTAGAAGGCGGCCCGGTAAAGGCCCTGGCTTCCTGCCATACGCCTATTACGCCCAACTCTTTTATCTATCCAAATACGCCGCGCATTGAAAAACTGCGCAAAAATATCGTCGAACTGGTGCTCACCGACCACCCGCTCGATTGCCTCACCTGCGAGGTCAATAACAACTGCGAACTACAAACCGTGGCAGCGAAAGTCGGCGTGCGCGATGTGCGGTACCCGGCCGGCGCCAACCACCTGGATCGCAAAAAAGACCTGAGTCACCCGTACATGACAATGGACTTGTCGAAGTGCATCAACTGTGCGCGTTGCGTGCGCGCCTGCGATGAAGTACAAGGCCAGTTTGTACTCAGTATGGCGGGCCGCGGATTTGACAGCCATATTATTAAAGGCTTAGATACCACCTTTGAACAATCGGATTGTGTGAGCTGCGGCGCTTGTGCGCAGGCTTGCCCAACCTCCGCGATTAGCGACGTATTTGAGTCAAAATCAGTGCGTTATGATAAAAAAGTGCGCACGGTTTGTACTTATTGCGGCGTGGGTTGCAACTTGGAAGTAGCCGTTTCGGCGGGTAATATCAAATCAATACAAGCGCCGGTGGAAGCCGCTGCAAATGGCGGACATACTTGTTTGAAAGGCCGTTATGCCTTTTCATTTTACAACCACGGCGACCGTATTCGCACCCCGTTGATTAAACGAAATGGTCAGTTTGAAGCGGCGACCTGGGATGAAGCCTACGATTTTATTGCGGAGAAACTGAACAAAATCAAGGCGGAAAACGGTCCCGATTATATTGCCGGCGTTTCTTCTGCGCGTTGCACCAACGAGGAAAATTACCTGATGCAGAAGTTTATCCGCGCGGTCATCGGCACCAACAATATTGATAGTTGCGCACGGGTATGTCACTCGCCCACAGCACTCGGTATGCAACGTACCTTCGGCACCGGCGCGGCCACCAACTCGATCATCGACCTGAAATACACTGACTGTATGATGGTGATCGGCGCGAACCCGAATGCCGCCCACCCGGTAACGGGCGCGAAGATCAAACAGCAGGCTATGAAGGGCAAAACCCTGATTGTGCTGGACCCGCGCAAGACGGAAATGGCCAAATACGCCAACTATCACCTTCAATTGCGGCCCGGTACGAACGTGGCGGTATTGAACATGATGTTGTATTATATTATTACGGAAGGGCTTGAGGATCAGGATTTTATCGCAAATCGAACAGAAGGTTACGATGAGTTTAAGGCACAGGTATTAAGTCTTAATATTGACGAATTAGAAAAGGTATCCGGTGTGGACCGCAGTTTGGTACGGGAAGCCGCGATTGCCTACGCTTCGGCTGATAATGCCATGTCGTTCCACGGCTTAGGCGTTACGGAACACTCTTACGGAACCTACTCGGTGATGCTCATTGCCGACCTCGCCATGATTACCGGCAACATTGGTCGGCGTGGGGTAGGGGTGAACCCGTTGCGGGGCCAGAACAACGTACAAGGCGCGGCCGATATGGGTTGCCAACCGCACCAGGGCGCCGGATACATGGATGTAACGGATCCGCAGGTACACTATAATTATGAACAATTTTACGGTGCAAAATTGCCTTTGCACATCGGGTATAAAATCCCGCAGATGTACGATGCGGCCCTGAATGACAAACTGAAAGCCCTTTGGGTGATCGGTGAGGACATGGCGCAAACGGACCCGAACACCCAGCACGTGGTAGCGGCGCTTAAAAAATTAGATCTGTTTGTTGTGCAGGAACTGTTTATGACGGAAACTGCTAAAATGGCCGATGTCGTACTGCCGGGCGCTTCGTTCCTTGAAAAAAGTGGCACTTTTACCAACGGCGAGCGTCGCATCCAGCGCGTCAACAAAGTAGTGGAACCCATTGCCGGAAAATCCGACGGCCAGATTATTGTGGACATTATGAACCGCATGGGCTACGAGCAGGACGATTATAATCCCGAAACGTTGTTGAAAGAAATTTCCCGCATTGTGCCGTTTTTTGCCGGCGTAAAATGGAATGAACTTGGCGACAACGGCAAACAATGGCCTGTATATCCGGACGGCAGCGACACAGAAATCCTGCATATCGATGGATTCAAACGCGGGAAAGGCAAGTTTATTGGCTCGCAATTCATTGAATCGCAAGAGATTATCAAAAACGGCAAGGAATTTCCGTACATCATTACCACCAACCGCGAACTGGAGCATTATAACTGCGGCGCCATGACCCGTCGCACGCGCAACGTGCGCATCCTCCGCGAAGACG
>JBAXTB010000140.1:0-13915 GCA_037130425.1 Bacteroidota bacterium | reverse complement strand
ACATGAAATCCTTCGAATCAATCTCACAAAAAATACAAACAGCCACACAAATCCAGGAAACCCTCGCCCAATGGCGGGCTGCCGGCGATACTATCGTGTTCACCAACGGCTGTTTCGACATCCTGCATTACGGGCACCTGCACTATTTGTCCGACGCCCGCGACCTTGGTCAGCGCCTCGTGGTGGGCATGAACAGCGCTGCTTCCGTGCGTCGGCTAAAAGGCCCTACGCGCCCGATCAACGATGAATTGACGCGCACCCATTTGATGGCCGCGCTGGAAGTGGTAGATGCCGTGGTGCTGTTTGAAGAAGACACGCCCTACAAACTCATTGAGGCCGTTGAACCGGATATTTTAGTAAAAGGCGGCGATTGGAAACCGGAACAAATAGTAGGATCCGATTTGGTGCTGGCCAGAGGCGGCCAGGTATTGAGTTTGCCGTTTGTGGTGGGCTATTCTACGACCAATATTGAACAAAAAATTCTGCAAAACGCAGGGTTGAAATAGTTGAATTGATTTCGTTACATCTTCAATCAATTCAACTACTTCAACCATTTTAACCAATTCAACCTATAATAGAACGATCTTTGGATTGGCTCAAGGCGTACATCATGGATGCGCCGGCCAAACTCAGATCTTTTAGCAACATCGACATCGCCGTTTGCGCGCCCTGCCCTCCGCTTATTGTAGCGGGAACATGGAGTAAAAAAACGATCAAAAGCAGGAAAACAGCCAAAAGCGTAGCCGCTAATTTGTCATACTTGCCAAGCAACATGCTCACCGAGGCGGCGATTAGTCCCACACCTGACAAATACACCCATACGATTTTGACCGGCATATAGGAAGGGACTAAGTATTCAGCAAATGCCTCGGCATTCATCAAATGGAACAGGCCGAAAATGGCAAACGGGATGGCAAATACCCAGCGACCCAAGGATAAAAATGCATTCATATTAAGTTGGTTTTAGTAAAAAATGCTCAATCAAACCGTCCCCCGTCCCCCGTCTACCGTCCACCGTCTCCCGTCTCCCGTCCACCGTCTCCCGGCCCTACTCCTTCTTCTTCTTAAAATCCCCATCCTTCCAGGCTTTAAAAAATTTCCCCCAGGCCAGCGGACTAAAAATATTCATCGGTGGTGTTTGTCCGATGTACACGTACTCGCGCGCTTGCTGGCGCAGGTAGAAATTGGCGCTTTCGCGGCCGCCATAAGGCACGATGTCGGGATTTTTACGGGCTTCGGTGAGGTATTCGTTGGCTAAGTTTTTGGAAGCCTGCTTTTGAAGTTCGGGCGTCACATCCATTTTCAGGAATTCAATTTTGAAATGCTCCTTAGAGGGCCAGGGAAAAATGACCGTCATTGGCAGGTTAATGGTATCCTGCGGCATGACTTGCACGATGGAATAACGGTCTTGCGTGAGCGTATCCGGAATGGTAATCGTAATAGTTTGGAGGCCGATACAATTGAAACGTACCTTGTCTCCTTTTTCAACCACGATGGTAAAAAAACCGCGATAATCGGAATAGGTTCCCCGGCTTTTGTTGGGTATATGCACCGTCGCGTAAGGTACCGGCACTAAGCGACCGTCGGATTCGGTAATCAACATACCTGAAAACTGGATGAGTTGATCGTCGGTTTTCGTTTTTGTATCCTGGGCCGATAAAAGGGCGCTCCAGCAAATGGCTATGGCCAAAAAAATAATTCTTTTCACAAACAATAGTTTAGTGCGTATTACCGCCGGTTAAAGGTCGTACAAACAAAGGTAATGGAAAGAAGCGATAGTCAAGTATATCCGAAATACCATGAATTTGACAGGTTAACGCAACTTTAACGTGTTGAAATTTGAAAATCATGGATTAAGTCATTGTAAAGCCCCGTGTATTTAGCGCGAAATTCCGGATAAAAACGTTTTAAACGTTAATTTCGCTGGCTCTGTTTCGACGAGGCAACCAATTAGTCGCCTCAAACCCCAATGCTCCGGGGCATAGAGTCTTTTGATTTTGTTACCTTTGCACGCATTTTGCGTTTCTTTTTTAAAAACACTTCTATTCAACACGATGTTTCGTAAATTCAATTTTTGTTTTTTGCTGGCCCTTCTCGTGGGCGCAAGTGCGCTCCAGGCGCAGGCCCAATCAAAATATGGGCACATGAATCTTGGTAACTTATTGGCATTAATGCCTGAGACTCAAAAAGCCAATGACGACCTGAAAGTTTACACTGATAAATTAGGTATGCAGGACGATTCGCTTACCAAAGCGTTTCAGGCCGCATACAGCCAACTCGAAACCGAGTATAATGGCGGCTTACTGACACCCGTAGTTGCGCAACAACGTCAGGCAGAACTGCAAAAACAGCAGGAGTTTATCCAGAAATTCGAACAGGAAGCCCAGCAAATGGTGGCTGCCAAACGCGAAGAACTGCTCAAACCGATTCTGACCAAGATCACGGATGCGGTAAAAGCCGTGGCGGTCGAAAATAAATACATGATGATTTTCGATACCAGCAGCGGTATTATGCTGTACGCCGACGATACGGAAGACGTGACGGCCATCGTAAAGAAAAAACTGGGGATCTAAAACCCGGCATATAAAGTGGATAATTGGCATGAAACTGATATTCAATGTCAATTATCCGCTTGCAATTGGCAATAATCTGTTGTCGATTGTTAGTTTTGCGCCTCTGAACGGTTCAAACCGTTTTTCACGTTTGCAAATTGCATAGCAGCTCATATTACCATGAATTCATCTTTCAAGACGCTTAACAACATTGCCGGCTGGCTTACGTTCGCGATCACCGGCATCGTGTTGGCGGCAGCAGCCCAGCCTACTGGCAGTCTTTGGGATTGCGGCGAGTTTATCTCCGGCGCCTACAAATTGCAAGTTGTTCACCCGCCGGGCGCACCGGTGTTCCTGCTCGTTGGACGCCTGTTTGCCTGGGTCGCCACCTTGGTTTCTAATAATCCGGCCAACATTGCATATTCTGTCAACTTGTTGTCGGCGCTGAGTACGGCATTTGCGGCCATGTTTATATGCTGGACAACGACCATTTTGGGACGTTTGATGCTGGTTGGTCGCGGCGGCGAACCAGAAGGCGGCCAGGCGATTGCCATTTTATTTGCAGGCATCGTGGCTGGTATGATAACGGCCTTTACCTCTTCCGTTTGGTTTTCAGCGGTAGAAGGCGAGGTGTACGCCATGTCTACGTTTTTTACGTGCATGACCCTTTGGGCTGTGGTGAAATGGTATAACCTGCCGGACGATGCGGAACATGACCGCTGGTTGGTTTTTGCTTTTTACTCCATTGCCTTGTCGATCGGCGTACACTTGTTGAGTTTGCTGACATTGCCTGCTTTGGCGATGTTTTATTACTTCAAAAAAGCAAAAAATATAACGGTTTTAGGATCATTGATTTCCGCCGCAATAGGGGTTGTTTTTATCGTGGCGATTCAAAAAATCGTCATTGTGGGCGTGCCTGAAATGTGGGCCTGGTTCGATAAACTGTTGGTAAATAGTTTCGGGATGCCGTTTTACAGCGGTATCATTCCGGTAACGCTCATATTTGTCGGCGCAATCTGGTACGGACTGCGCTATGCCCGCAAAACCAACAACGGTTTGCTGCAACGCCTTGTGGTGTCTTTTGCCGTGATCCTGATCGCTTACATGTGCTACGGTACAGTAATCGTGCGGGCCTTGTCAAATCCGCCGATCAATATGAACGATCCGTCGGATCCGATGCGCTTGTTGCCTTACCTCAACCGTGAACAATACGGCGAGCGCCCGCTGCTCAACGGCCCCGATTTTGATGCGCAACCAGTTGGCGTAAACACCGAAGAGCGTTACGGCCGCGTAGGCGACCGCTACGAAGTGGTGGACGAAAAAGTGGATTATGAATTTGCCGCTGCCGATAAAACATTGTTCCCGCGTATGGGCGACTATTCGCAGGATCGCCCGCGCCTGTACCGTCAGTGGATAGACAAGCCGCAGGGTAAACCAACCTTTGCCGATAACGTAGAGTTTTTCTGGAAATACCAGCTCGGCTGGATGTATTGGCGCTATTTTATGTGGAATTTCTCCGGCCGCCAAAACGGCGAACAGGGTTATTATTCCTGGGATCCAAGCGCTGGCAACTGGATCACCGGCTTCGATGCCATCGACAGCGGTCGCATCGGCAACCAAAAAGAACTGCCTGATTTTCAAAAATATAACCAGGCCAACAACAGATATTACCTGATTCCATTCCTGTTGGGTTTGTTTGGCTTGTTGTTCCATTACCGCCGCCGCCCGCGGGATTTTGCTGCCTTAATGGCATTGTTCGTGATTACGGGTATCGGTATCATCGTGTATTCCAACGAGCCGCCGAACGAACCGCGCGAACGCGACTATGTATTGGCAGGTTCGTTCTTCACGTATGCCATCTGGATCGGATTGGGGGTATTGGCCATCTTTGATTTATTGGCCAACCGACTCAAACTGGCGGCGATGGGCGCTGCGCCAATTGCGGGCTTGATCGGCCTCACTGCGCCGCTGTTGATGGTAACTCAAAACTGGGACGACCACAGCCGCTCCAAACAGTACGCCAGCCGCGACTACGCGAAAAACTTCCTGGAATCCTGCCAGCCGAACGCCATTATTTTCACTTACGGCGACAATGATACTTACCCGCTCTGGTACTGCCAAGAGGTGGAAAGCATCCGAACCGACGTGCGGGTGGTAAACCTCTCGCTGATTGCCGTTGACTGGTATATCGGACAATTGCGCCGCGCGGTGAACAACTCGCCGGCCATTGAGATGAGCATTCCGCAAGATCAGTTGCGCGGGTACAAACGGGTTCAAATTCCGTACTACTCGCCAAGCGGCGCGGAAAAGGAAATGAGCCTGCAGCAGGTAATGAAATTCCTCGGCGAAGATCACCCGCAACCTTCTGGCAATGGCCGCACCTTAGACACGTATTTGCCAACCCGGAAAATTTACATTCCGGTCAACAAACAGGAAGCGCTGGCCAACAAGATTATTTCGCCGACCGACAGCAGCGTGGTGGACACCATCCGTTTCAACATTGGTGAAAAGAAAACCTATATCATCAAGGACGATCTGGCTATTCTGGACATCATCAATTCCAACATCTGGAAACGCCCGATTTACTGGGCTGTAACCTGTCGGGATGAAAAAATCCTCGGTTTACAGGATTACCTCCAATTGGAAGGTCTTGGTTTGCGCATTGTGCCGATCAAATCGAAAAGCAGCACCGAAAGCTACGGCATCATCGGCAGCGGCCGGGTAGATACCGAAACGGCCTACAATAACATCATGACAAAATGGGCCTGGGGTAACTTTGACAAGGAACGCCAGTTTATAGATCGTTCTTTCCTGCCGAGCCTGCAAACGATGCGCGTATCCATTATCCGGGTGGCGCGCCAGTTGGTAGCGGAGGGCAAAAAAGACAAAGCGATTGCGCTGGCCGACAAATATTTTGAGGTTTTCCCAGAGTATAACTTCAACTACGACCAGTTCACTGCTTTCATGGCCGACGTGTACGCACGCGCAGGCGACAAGGTGAAAGCGGCGGCTAAAATGCGGGAAATCGGCAAAACGATCGAACAGCAGTTGCGTTTCGTAAAATCGCAACCGCCAACGTTCCAGCGCGGCTACCAGTCTGACGGCCAGTACGCGGCTTCAACGGCTCAAACGCTGATCCGCATGGCGGAAGATATGGGCGACAAGCAGTTGCAAAAAGAACTGGAAGATATGCTTAGCCAATACATGCCAAGCCAAAGTCCTTCGGGATTGCCCGGCGTACGTCAGTAAACGTGCTAAAATCTGTCCAACATAAAGAGCGCCATCCGGGATTCGGGTGGCGCTTTTTTTTGGCGAATGCGAGGGGATGGGACGCGGATGACGCGGCCTGGAAGGGTCTGTGTCATCCATGTTCCATCCCCTCGCACACGCCAAAAAATCTACAAAATCTCAACAATCTGGCCCCCGAACTCCACCCGATCCCCCGCCACCAATTTCTTGCGTTTACGGGTTTCGCGCACGCCATTCACGCGCGCTTCGCCGTTTTCGATGCGGATATTGGCCTCGCCGCCCGTGCCGACAAAATGCAGGCGTTTCAGGAGTTTATTGAGTTCAATGAACGGGTGTCCTTCGAGTTGGAATTGCATGGTTTTATTTCCGGTTGGTATCCTGTTTGGCAAACACCTTTTTCAACAAATCCGTAGTACGCGCACCTTTGTTGCGGCGGATGTTTTTTTCCTCTTCCGACACTTTGGCGAATAAACCTTTCAGGGCTTCTTTGGTCACATAATCGTCGAGATCATTGTTGATTTTAGTCACCAACGGAATTTTGTTATATACGTCGGCGGCTTTTTTCCAAAGGTTGTTGGCGCCGATTTTGTCTAAAGAAGCCACAATTTTCGGATTAAATTTTTCGTACAACTGCGTGGTCGTGGTGCGTTCAAGAAAATCAGTAGCGGCATTATCCGTGCCCATCAGGATGTTGGTCACATCTTTAAAGGTCAGTTGTTTGATGGCGCTGATGAAAATCGGACCGGCTTCTTTGGCTGCATCTTCAGCGCCGCGATTCATTTTTTCCAGCAGTTCATTTTCGAGGTTGCTGAAGCCGGGCACGTTTTTGAGTTTGCTCGTCACCTTGGTTACGTCGGCCGGCAACAGAATTTTGTAGGCGCTTTTAAGGTAGCCGTCTTGTTGCGACAAAGCGCTAACCCCTTTGGTAATCCCCTTAGAAAGCGCTTCTTTCAGGCCGCTTCCGATTTCCTCGATGGTTGGTTCTAAAAGGACGTTGGTCGCTACCTGATTGAGTACATCGCAGGCGGTAAAAGAGAGGGAAAAGCCCAGGATAAGCAAAAGGGCGGTTCGTTTTTGCATGATTGAGTGAAAATAACAGTGAAATGATAAAAAAGGTGGACAAAATAACCGTATTTTGGGGACAACTATTTAATTTAAACGTTTTTAAAAACCTTTTGACGTTCAGATGATTTAAAAGACACCTGATTTTTGTCATGCAGGGTTTACCTTTGCCACATGCAACGTTTCCTGATTCTTATTTGCTGCTTTGCTACAGGCGCCGCCGGGGCCCAAACAAGTATTCCCGGCAAAAGTATGGGTTCCGGACCGGGCGTAACCCTCAAAGAAAGCCTTGAACTGGCGCTGGCAAATAGCACCCAATTAAAAAAAGCGCATTTAGACCGCAACGGATTAGAGCAACGCCTGCGCGATGGCCGCAGCGCCGCGTACCCGCAGGTAAATACCACTTTGAGTTACGATTATTATCCGGTGTTGCCCACACAACTGCTGCCCGGCGAGTTATTCGGCCAGGCCGACGGCACCTATATTCCGGCTCAATTCGGGCGTCCCTGGCAACTCACCGGCATTATCAATGTAGAACAACCGCTTTACAACGAATCGTTGCGGCGCAGTATTCCGGCCATCAATGTGACCCGCGCCATTTCCGACCTGTTGATTGAGCGCGGCGCAGACGAGGTGCAATTCAACACAGCCCAAGTATTTTACCAAACCCTGCAAACCGAACAACTGTTGCATTCGGTAGACGCCAATTTGGAAAAAATTGACGCCCTGCAACGGATGGCCGAACTACAACTCAAAAACGGGTACGCCATTCCCACCGATGTAAAACGCATCCGGGTGGCGCGCGTGAACCTGACCACGCAGCGCCAAAATCTGTTGGCCGGGATTTCCGCCTTGCAACAGACCTTGAAATTCCTGTGCGGCAAGTCCTATGAAGAGCCGTTCAACCCAATCGAAGAAATGACAAACCCGGCTGCGGATTCTGCCAAATGGCAAGCCGTCAGTTTGGAATCTGAAGCCTCTACGGAATACCGTTTAGTGTTGCGCAACCTTGAATTGAATCGCCTGCAATCGCGCAGTATGATGGCCGAGGTTTACCCGACGCTGAATGCTTATGCAACCGGTTTGTTTCAAACCCAGCGCAACGACGCTAATATTTTTGCCCCAAATGCACGTTGGTATGGTATGGCTGTCTTGGGTTTAAAACTTAAAGTACCTGTATTCGAGGGACTCCGACGCCGAGGCAAAATAGCATTGATTGGTATTGAAAACCAAAAATTAGAAGAGGACCGCAAACAACTGCTGCGCGCCAAGGAAATGGAATTCCGGCAGGCCAAAACCCAGTTGCAAAACGCGCTGGAAGGTTTGCGCACCCAAACAGAAAACGTTGAACTGGCGCGTGAAATCACAGATAAACTCACCCTCCAGTACAAAGAAGGCGTTGCATCCCTCACCGACCTGCTGAATGCTCAAACTGCACGCTCAGAAGCCGAAACCAATTACTGGCAACAAGTATTTACCTATAAGTTGGCGATCTTGAAACTGCTGAAATCAGCCGGTAAGATCAATGCCTTAAAATAAGCGGATTCCCTTGAATAAAAGAATTTATCTCTGGCTTTTCCTGATTGTGTGCGCAGGATTGATCGCACTGAAACTATACCTGAACAAAAATGAACTAACGGCCAAAACGGAACTTTCAAAGGCTGTGCGCAAGTTTGTTCCTGTCGAAGTGACCATCCCGCAAATGGAATCGCTTGGAACTTCGTTGTCAACCGATGGAATTTTCCTGCCGGGTAAAGAAATGTTTGTCATTTCTGAAACCCAGGGCCACATCGTCGAAGTGTATAAAAACAAGGGCGAGTGGGTGGAAGAAGGCGATCTCATTGCCAAAGTGGATGACGAATTTCTCCGCATCGAACTGGAAGCCACGCAGGCCAATTTAGCCAAACTGCGCAAAGACCAGAGCCGCCTCGGCAACCTGATTGAAGGCGAAGCGGTGGCTAAAAACAAGATTGAAGATATTGATCTCGGTATTTTAGCCGCCGAAGCCAAGGAAAAAGCGCTGAAGAAGCAAATTTCCAATACCAGCATCAAGGCTACGATGACGGGCACCATGGGCCTGCGTTTCATCGAGCGTGGCAGCGTGATCGGCCCCGGAATCCAGGTGGCCCAGATCACAAATCTGCAAAAACTGTTCCTCATGGTGAAAGCCACTGAGCGCGACGTACTGGGCATCCGAAAAGGCCAGATCGTGGAGGTCAAACCCGATGTGTACCCGGAAGCGCATATTACAGGTAAGGTCACGAATATCGGGCTGCGCGCCGACAATGCCTTCAGTTACGATGTAGAAATTGAAACGCCCAACCCGGATAAAACACCCCTGCGCGGGGGCATGCACGCCAAGGCCATTTTTACCTTCGATGCCAACCGCAAGGGTTTGACACTGCCCCGCAAAGCCATTGCCGGCAGCCTTCAGGATTCCAAAGTGTATGTAGTGCGCGATTCAATCGTGGAGCTTCGGCCCATCACCCTGGGGGCGGTACACGGCGACAAAGTGGAAGTGCTTTCCGGCGTCCAGCCGAACGAGCAAATTGTTGTGACCGGACAATTGAATTTGGAAAACGGGACGAAAGTGGAGGTGATTCGGTAGGGGGGACGGGAGACGGGAGGCGGTGGACGGTGGACGGGAGACGGTGGACGGGAGACGGCCTGTGTTGGATTTTGTCTGGTCATTCCAGCCTTTAAATAAAAGGCGGCATCAATAAAATCGGGCGGCACCTGATTGAAATGTAAAATACCTGTGCGGTATAATACCCAAATTCAAACCTATTTTAAATGCAGCGGTTAAACATAAGGACGAGCGGAATGTCAAATATAAGACCATGTACAAGTCCAAAGTCAAATACAAGTTCAAACGCAAAATCAAACTAAACATGCGCAAATTTACCCTGCTTTTATCCTTTATCTGCCTGCAAACCCTGTTGTCGGCCCAAAGCAGTCCAACCGGTACTATTGTGAGCGGCGGACTGACGCGCGAATACCGGTTGTATGTGCCGGCCGCTTATAATGCCGCAACGCCGGTGCCGCTGCTGTTTAATTTACACGGCTACGGCTCAAACAACTTAGAACAGGATTTTTACGGCAATTTCAAACAAATCGCCGATACCGCCAATTTCATCATTGCTATGCCTAATGGCACTTTCGACAACCAAGGGAAACGCTATTGGAACAATTTTATCCCTAATTCCGGTGTCGATGATGTGGCGTTTATATCGAACTTATTGGATACCCTGCGCAGCATCTACAACATTGACCTTGATCGGGTGTACAGCACGGGCATGAGCAACGGCGGATTTATGAGTTATGAATTAGCCGCTCAATTGAACAACCGCATTGCCGCCATCGCTTCTGTAGCCGGCGATATGATTACGCCAAAACTGAATGCCCTGAACCCCGCGCGTCCGGTACCTGTGATGGAAATTCATGGAAATGCCGATGCCACGGTGCCTTATGATGGATTGCCGGCAAGCGCTTTTGCCCCAATTGAAAACGTTGTGAACAAATGGGTGACACTCAACCATTGCAACCCTACCCCGACCGTCACGGATGTGCCGAACACAAACACGAGCGACGGCTGCACGGCTACGCATTATGTGTATGGCGGCGGCGACCAGGGCAGTACGGTGGAATTTTACAAAATAAACGGCGGCGGACATACCTGGCCGGGCGCTGCTTTTAATATTGGGGTAACAAATATGGACATCAACGCCAGTATTGAAATCTGGCGCTTTTTACGCAAATACCGTCTGAGCCAGTTTCCAACGGCTACTTTAGAAGCGGCAAATACGCCCGACTGGCAGTTGTTCCCAAATCCTGCAACAAATCATTTTACGCTTCAATCGGAAGATGCATCGAAGGCTGTTCGCGTACGCGTTTTTGATGCACAGGGCCGTTTGGTTTCGACAATTCAGGCGCCTAATGAAAACACCATTTCTGTGCCTGTAAACAATTGGTTATCAGGTTGGTACGGTGTGCTATTGGAAACAGAAAACGGAGTAAGAAATATGAAGGTTTTTGTGGGGAAATAACACATAGCCCTGAATGGGCGTAATCAATAGGGCTGGGTAATAACCCTGCCCGGATAAACAGGCGCAATCATTTGATTTCGCCTGTTTGTTTTTTTAATTGGGGGTATTGCGCGTATTCCGGTACAAGGCACATCGGGCGTTGTTTCGTTGGGCGTTGTTTCATTGGGCGTTGTTTCATCGGGCGTTGTTACATCGGGCGTTGGTTTCATCGGGCGTTGTTTCATCGGGCGTTGTTTCATCGGGCGTTGCCCGATGCTGGTGATTGCGCCCTTTCAGGGCTTGGAAGGAGGGAGGGGTTATTTTTTGACCCAAACGCCCACCGCACGCGCCACATTTTGCCCGTCCATGGCCGCCGAAATAATCCCCCCGGCATAACCCGCGCCCTCTGCGCAAGGAAATAATCCGGGCATTTCGGGGTGCATCATGGTGCCGGCCTCGCGCGGGATACGCACGGGCGCACTCGTGCGACTTTCGGTGGCGATTACATTGGCCTCAGTCGTGTAATAACCGCGCATTTGTTTGCCAAATTGGCTCAAACCGTCGCGCAAACGCTTGTAAATAAACGGCGGCAACAACTCAAACAAAGGTGCGGCGTACAAACCGGGGATATAAGAACTGGCCGGTAAATCGTTCGACATTTTGCCCGCAATAAAATCAGGCAAACGCAGCGCCGGCCCTTTTTGACTGCCATCGCCAGCCGCAAACAAGCGCTGTTCCACCGCTTGCTGGAACATCATGGCCGAAAAAACACCGTGTTTTTGCCAGGCGGCCAAATCCTCCGGCTCTACGGAAGTCACCACGCCCGAATTGGCATAAGGAGAATCGCGGCGACTCATGCTCATACCGTTCATCACAACTTCGCCGGGCGCCGTGGCGGCGGGTACCACGAGTCCGCCGGGACACATACAAAACGAAAACACACCCCTTGCGCCAATTTGGCATACCAAGCTATAACTGGCCGCCGGCAAATCATTTTCCCGCTCCGACCCTTTGTATTGTATCCGGTCAATGAGCGGTTGCGGGTGTTCCACGCGCACGCCGAGCGCAAAAGGTTTGGCTTCAATGCGAATGCCTTTGTGATCCAGCAAACGATAAATATCGCGCGCCGAGTGGCCAGTGGCCAAAATGACGGCATCGGCTAACCATTCGCGGGTGGGTGTTTCACCGCCTTCATCATCCACTTTTTGGGTCACGACGCCAACTAATTGGCCATTGTGTACGATAAAATCGTTGACCAACTGCCCAAAATGTACTTCGCCGCCGTATTTTTCAATGGTTTCACGGATGTTTTGCACCACATTCGGCAATTTATTGGAGCCAATATGCGGGTGCGCGTCAATCAAAATATCCGATTGCGCACCGTGTTCCACCAACAATTTCAAGGACTTGTACACGTCGCCGCGTTTCACCGAGCGGGTGTAGAGTTTTCCGTCGGAATAAGTACCGGCGCCGCCTTCACCAAAACAATAATTGGAATTGGGGTTCACCGCGCCGAATTGCTGAATGGCCCGCAAATCCCGCCTCCGCGCCCGCACGTCCTTGCCGCGATCCAGTACAATGGGCTGAATGCCTTGTTCCAGCAGTTCAAGCGCCGCAAAATAGCCGCCCGGCCCTGCGCCGACGATAATCACCTTTTTCCGTCCGTCGACAGGTTTGTAGCCTTCAAGAATGGCCGCTTCCGGGATAAAATGCTCACCCGGTCCGTACACTTCCGCCCGGATACGGTACACTGGTTGGCGGCTCCGCGCATCCAACGAAGCCTTCAGCAATTCCAAATGACTGATGGACGCCAGGTTTATGCCGGTTTGTTGCGCGGCCTTTTGGCGCAGCAGGCTTTCGTCAGTACGTTCACCCGGCAAAACCACTAATTCGACAAGTTGCGGCATCTTATTGATTTTCAATGGTCCACACATCGCCCCAAAGCCGGGCGCCGCCATCCATGTAAATGGTATCGCCGGTCATATAGGCCGCCAATGGACTTGATAAAAACAGGGTAAGCGCGGCTACCTCTTCTACGGTTCCAAGGCGTTTCATTGGAATGGTTTCGGCAATGCCAGCCACCAAAGAAGGCGGGTAATTTTCTAATCCGCTGCTTTGAATGATACCCGGCGCGATACAGTTCAAGCGCACGCCCTTGTCGGCCCATTCCACTGCCAGCGATTGCATGAGGTTGCTCACGCCTGCGCGCGCGGCGGCCGTGTGGGCCATGCCGGGAAATCCGCGAAAGTTATTCACCACGATACTCACAACAATGCCGGCCTTTTGCTCAAAAAAGAAGCGTTTGGCCATCGTTTGCGTCACAAACCAGGTGCCGTTCAGGTTGGTGTTCACCACCGCCTGCCAGCCTTTGGGTGAAATATCTGCTGCCGGACTGGGGAATTGCCCGCCGGCGTTGTTAATCAGAATATCCAATTTCCCGCTTTCTGCGGCAATCAGGTCGGCGAGGCGTTCAATTTGCTCGGGTTCGCGGATGTCGAGCGCCAGGGCATGTGCGTTGCCGAAGGGGCGCAGGATTTCAAGGGCCTTGTCGAGGCGTTCCTGTTTGCGGGAAGCGATGAACAGCGTGGCGCCGCATTGCAGAAACTGTCGGGCGATTTCCAGGCCGATTCCGCTGCCGCCGCCGGTGACGAGCACGGTTTTTCCTTTAAATAAATCGGGTTGAAACATCATGTTGCAGTGTGAGGCTGCAAAAGTAGCCTATGATTTCTATATGGGTCATCCAAAATTATAGAGATGGCTTTTTTCTTTCTTTAGATCTTCCGTTTTGGCTGGCTCCGGCCTTATCCAAATCCCGATTTTGCGCCATTGGAGGTGGTTGAGAAAGCCCGACGTCATACCGGCAGCACCAGTGACCAAAGGATTATAGAACCATAATACTGCCGAGCATAGTCTCTACATAACATTTAACATCTTGTAACCCCTGACTTCAGTCGGGGGCAAAAATAACCACCAATCACATCTATCTTCTTTACAGAACATCCACATTTACAAGACATTAGATGCTGA
>JBAXTB010000014.1:0-31383 GCA_037130425.1 Bacteroidota bacterium | reverse complement strand
CTTAGGTTTTCGTCTAGCCAGGACCAAGTAGCCCTTTAGTCCTTTTACCCTCTTACACTTTGCCAATAAAAAAGGATGCTCACCATACGATGACGCATCCTTTTTTGTTGACTCAAAGCGTAAATGTTTTGCTAATCGTAGATATATAGCGCCGCTAAGAAAAACGCTCGAAATAAGGATCTTGGTTTTGTCGGAGTGGATGATTGCGCTTCGCCTGTTTCGCCCCCGACCCCTGAAGGGGAGTACATCGCAAGTGCTTAAAAATCAGTTGTTTATGGGACTAAAGATTTGGTGTAAGGGGAGGTTTTCACTTGTTTTTTAACCTTTTATTGAAAGCGCAAGTCACCCATCTTTTTATATGCGGGTTGGATAAAAAACATAAAACAAACAATTGACTTTTAGTTTTATAATAAATCTTTAGTTGCATAAACAACAGATTTTAAACTACTTGCGATCAACTCCCCTTTAGGGGTTGGGGGCGCTCCCCAAAAACGCTCGAAATTCCTTTACCAAAAATCAACCATCCTAAAGTGACAAAGTAACCTTATTGATACGTTGTCACTTTAAGGACTTCAGTTTTGTCGGAGTGGATGATTGCGCGCCCTTATCTTGCAAAGTGTAAGAAAGTAAAAGGACTAAAGGGCTACTTGGTCCTAGCAGGGCGAAAACCCATGCTGAAGTAGCAATATCCGGGCGAATTGCGGCCGCGAGACGCCACTCGACAATCCTTCGGGCCACTGAACCACCACCCCCCGCCGCGCGCAACACGGAAGAAGCCAGTACTTGGACCAACTGGATTGTTTTGACTTTCGGAGGGATAATCGCCATACCAATCGTTACACCATTCCCAAACATTACCCGTCATATCAAATAAACCAAAATTATTAGAATCATAAGATCCTATGGGCGCTGTTGTAGCAAATCCATCATTATAGCTCACAAAAATATTAGCATCGGATTTCCTCCAATTGAAATGTGCATCACCTGCCTCATCCGCCACATTACCGCCTCGTTTGCCGGAAGGTGTGCTGTTTCCCCAACTGTATTTGGTATGCCGTGCGCCGTTTCCGGCGGCATATTCCCATTCCGCTTCCGTCGGTAGGCGGTATTTAAGCCCGGTTCTTTGGCTCAACCATTTGCAGTATTCGGTTGCGTCATTCCAACTGACGTTGATAACCGGGTGGTTGTCTTGCGCTAGGTTTCCTTCAGGATCATGTCGCCAATTCCGACCTTCGATATCACACAATTCCTTTCCGTTATACCCCCAACTTTTGCCCTCTTTTTCAGCATCAGTCTGATATCCGCTTGCTTCCACAAAGGCCCGAAACTCCGCTACCGTTACTTCATATTTTGAGAAATAAAAATCGGAGAGTGTAACTCGGTGTATTGGATTTTCCATTTTAAGGCCGTCTTCGCTGCCCATTTCGAACGTACCGCCAGGAATCAAGACCATATTATCTGGCTTTACATTGCGCAAAGCCTCCATTTTAGCCGTCGCTGCTTCCGCAAAATCGCCTTGCGGGTGCTTTTTCAGGTAGTTTTCATAAGCAACAATTGTATTGAGCCTTTTGGCGGTATTCCAGTCATCCAGCTCGGTGTTCGGGTTTTGGTCATTTTGCAACACAAACAGGAAATCCCCGCCCGCCGCATGGTCGCCGAAGGTAGCAGCACAGGGCTTGGGCGCAGCGCGTTTTACATAGCCCCACAATTCCGGAAAGGAAATCAATTTGTCATCTCCGCCGAAACTGCGCAGGCCCGCGAGCAGTTGTCTGGCAAAATCCGACTTATCGGGCGTGCGCACCTTGCCGCCGGAGGCCATAAACAAGCGGCTTTTGTATTCCAGCGTCTGCCGGATGTATTGTTCGCGCCAGTCGCCCGCGCCCGGCCGCACACCAATGTCGCCTTTCATGGCAATATCTTCGTCAAAAGTACCGGAAAAACAGGCGTCAATACACAACAGGATATGGTTGCAAGGGAGGGTTTCGATCCAGCGCTGTAGCCGCAGGTACGAGAGGTAGGAATCCTGCGAGTCGTCGTCGCGTTTGGCCTCTTTCGGAATAAAAAAGCCTTCCTTGGTTGATTCCAAATACTCGCCGTGGCCGGTGAAATAAATGAACAATTGCGCGTCTTTCGCGTACGTGCGGGCGCGATAGGCTTCTATTTTGCTTTGAATTTGGGCCTTGGTCGGGTTGCGCACCACAAGGGTGTCAAATCCGTACAAATCGTGCAGTTCCTTGGCAATGGCCTCGGCTTCCGAGACGGGGTTTTTGAGTTTGTCCCAGGAATCGTAGTTGTTTACGGCAAAAAAGAGGGCAAAGTCCTTGTTTGGGCGGAAATGTGTGCTTGTACTCGGCTTAAAGGAGCAGAGGGTTGCCAAAAACAGGCTGCAAGAAATGAGGATGGTTTGGTTGCGGAAGATCATTGTAGGAGCTGTGGGTAACTCAGTGAGGGGGTGACTCGCTTAAAAATATCGGCTAATATACGGGCAAGTCGGATATTTATCCCCAAAACGACTCATAAATACAATCCGAAACCATTGAACCCGCTGGCGCCAGCGGCGTTTCGTAAACAGGTAAACGCGGATTTTCCAACGCCTTTTAGATTTCATAATACATAAGCGCAATTTAACCACTAAACTATGTCAAAATACGCCAATATTCAATGGGTTGTCCAGCGCAATTTAACCGAACCAGACTCACTTCATGGCCTTGAATCCGCGTGTAATGCCATTTATGTCGATTATTGTGCAATTGATGTAATTCCCTTTTCAGATCAATTATTTGGCTTTCCGCGCCATAAAAAGAGCATTTTTTACGGCTCTACCACCACGATGAATTTGATTTACCGGCAACAAGGCTTGAATCAGGGTTTGTTTTTTGATGAAACAGCCTTTTCTATGGAGCGTTACCTTGATGTTTGGGGTAAATACATGTTGAATTTCGGCAGCCGATTGATAAAGATAGGAGACTTAAATAATTTGGACTACGCCGATGATAAGTTGCTCTTTATCAGGCCCAACGACGACAGTAAAAGTTTTAGCGGCGAAGTAAAAAAGTTTGGTGAAATTGCAGACTGGATCAAGAAAATTGCATTATCGGAAGATATGAGACTAACTGCTGACACCAAAATACTCGTCGGCGAGCCGTATCACATCAAAAGTGAATGGCGTTTGTGGATCGTGGAAAAACAGGTGGTGGCGGCTTCAAAATACCGGGAAAACTTCAAGTTGAAAAAGGAACTGGGTTGTCCGGATGCCGTGCGAAATTTTGCAGAAGCAAGAAGCATCGAATACACGCCGCATGATGTCTTCGTAATGGACATCGGTTTATGCGGCGACGATTTGTATATCATTGAGTGCGGGTGTATGAACAGCGCCGGATTTTATGATGCCGATATGGACAAAATCGTTCAATCTGTAACCGAATACTTTTACGTAAAACATTCATAATGAAGCAATTGTTTTTCTTGTTAACCATTACCCTGTTTTTCTCCTGCCGGCACGACGACACGGTTCCTGTTTCCGAAATCTATTATCCATCTGTAAAGAACATCATTGCAAACAACTGCTTATCTTGTCACGGTTCTGCCGGATCCTGGGCCGGACGTCCCACGGTATTTGATACGGACGATCAAATCACAAGCCAATATGAATTAATCAAACGCGTGGTTGCTGACCCTGTAACACCCGGACCAACCGGCAACAGACGAATGCCTCAAGGCGGAATGTTATCGGCCTCAGACATTGATATTATCGTGAAATGGTACGAGAAGGGCGGCAAAACAACTGATTGATTTTCAGGATTAAAACGTATAAAATGAAAACAGGCTCTATCAAACAAACCGTATTTTTCTCAGCACCGCCTGAACAGGTATTTCAATTGATTATGGATGCCGAAAAACATGCTGATTTCACAGGGTCGGAGGTTCAAATGAGTACCGAAATTCATGGAACTTTTGAAGTATTTGACGGTTATTGCCACGGCTATAATATCGAATTGATTGAAGGCCAAAAGATTGTACAAGCCTGGCATTTTGAAGAAGACGGTTGGCCTGCCGATCATTTTTCTATATGTACCTTCCAATTTGATAAAGACGACAAAAACACCAAAATGACGTTTATCCAGACGGGCATTCCGGAACACAAAGTAGAGGCGCTCAAAAGCGGCTGGAACGAGTTCTATTGGGAACCGATGGAATCTTATTTACAAGACAATTAAATCTGATCAAATGAGGTTAAAAAGATTTTTTTACGCGTTGTTTTTTAGCCTTCTTACGGTCGGTTTTGCCAGTTTGTCTTGCAAAAAAGAAAACCCGGTCGTGACGCCGGATCCGCCGCCTGTTACAACTGAAAACCCGGTGCAATATGAAACGCCGTTCTTGGGAATCCCGCAAACGGCCGATGTGGTCATGTATGAAATTAACGAGCGGGCATTCAGCGCGGCTGGTACTTTTGCAGGCATTTTACCGCATTTGGATTCTATTAAGTCCTTGGGCGTCAATGTAATATGGCTAATGCCGATCAATCCGATTGGTGCGGTCAAGTCGGTTAATTCTCCCTATTGCGTCAAGAATTATGTTGAGGTAAATCCGGAATACGGCAACCTGGAAAACCTGCGCACGCTCGTACGGGAGGCACACAAACGCAACATGGCGGTGATCCTCGATTGGGCTGCAAACCACACTTCCTGGGATAATCCCTGGGTGCAGGCGCACAAGGACTGGTACACGCAGGATGCCGCCGGCAATATCATTTACCCCGAAGGAACCAACTGGCAGGATGTCGCCGATTTGAATTACAACAATGCAGCCATGCGCTTAGAAATGATTAAGGCGCTCAAATACTGGGTTTTAACGGCAAATGTGGACGGTTACCGCTGCGATGCCGCCGATTATGTGCCTTACTCGTTTTGGAAACAAGCCATTGATTCGCTGAAACTTGTGCCGAACCGGAAACTTGTCATGCTCGCGGAAGGCGCCCGCAAAGACCATTTTGATGCCGGTTTTCAAATGAATTTCGGTTGGGACTTGTTTAATAAAAACGTCGATGTGTTTAAAAACAGCCAACCGGCAAGCGGACTAAATACCACGCATCAAAGCGAATACAGCGGCCTGCCAAATGGCGTCCAAAAACTGCGTTTTACCTCCAACCACGATAAAGACGCCTGGGAAGACACGCCTTTGGGCTTTTTTGGCGGCAAAGACGGCTCCATGGCGGCTTTTGTCATGGCGGCTTATATGGGTGGCGTACCCTTGATTTACAACGGTCAGGAGGTAGGATGCCCGGTCAAGTTGCCGTTTTTTAGTCGTTCCCCTATTAATTGGGCAACCAATCCGGACATGATGCTGGCCTATCAAAAGTTGATGAACATTCGATCATCACATTCCGCCTTGCGCAGCGGCAGCCTGGAATATTATGCCGATGCCGATATTGCGGCCTTCAAACGCAAATATCTAAACGACGAGGTATTAGTCATCGTGAATACGCGCAATGTTGCAAAGACTTATCAGGTTTCAGGCGCGATACAAAATACAAGTTGGACGGATGCTTTGACGGGAACAGCCTTAACGCTTGGTAATCAATTGAGTATGAATGCGTTTGAGTATCGGGTATTGGTGAAATAAATGATGGACGACTCTAAGATTCCCGAAGGGAATTTATGTTTATAGAAAAGGCGCCTGCGTTTTTCCCAATCCTGAAAGGATTGTATGTGATATTTTTATATGTAAAATCGTTGCATAACACATACAACCCTTTCAGGATTTAACGTCGATTAACCGCCCGCTGGCGCCAGGTTCCTACCTGGTGTCTACGATCCCTGCGGGTTTTACCCGCATTTACAACGCTTGTCGGGTGGAACCCGACAGATCGTAGACACCAGGTAGGAACCTGGCGCCAGCGGGAAAATATGCTTTCTTTAAAATTGCCAGCCCAATCCGTTTTGCCAGTTATATACCTCCAACGGCGCCGCCTGCGGCAATCCGCGGTCTACGCTGTAACTAAAACTGGTATTAAAACTGAGGTGTTTGCCAATCGGCAAAGCCAGCGACCAACTGGTGGAAAGTCGATAGTTCTTAATCATCCCGATGGCCGGTTGCCAATAGGTCGTTGAATTTAGTACCGTTTTGTATTTGTCACTGCGCAGGGTAAACGACAAATAATTGCTGATACGATTCCAGTTTTTGCTACCGTAATTTTCGGTAAACACGTTGTTTTCAAACAAATAGGCCGAACCGAGATAAAGCCGCAGGAATTTTAGGTCGTTCGTAAAAATACGCCTTCTCAATCCTATGCCCGCCAGACTTCTGCTTTGCATCAACAACAAACGATTGCTTTGTTGTTGCACATAACATTCCAGGGAAAGTTTGGGCGTCATCTTGTAATTATAACGCAAATGCGCAAAAGCGGTATTCACAAAATCCTGATCGCCGGCGCGCAAGACTTCGGAATTCAGCAAAAGCAGGAAAATATTCCGCTTTTTTTTATATTGAATCTTGACATCGGCATGAAAATCAGAAGTCGATTCCTGCACTTTGGTTGCATCAAAGGCCGCATTGATGGCTCCGTACCAATGGAGGGTATCGACTGTGCCAGAAATGCGCATTTCTTCAATGTTGACGATTTGTGCGCACAGGATATTGGCGCAGCAGAGCAAGGGTAGTAGTAACAATAAGCGCATCGAACAAAAAAATAAAATTAACCACCAATCAAAATCATACTTCGATCATGCATAAAAACCTGATCGTCAAACTGTCCGCGCATCGGGCGTTTTTCCCAAACACTGCGGAAAATCAATTCCGTCACGTCTTCCCCGCGCCGCAAAGGACTCAGTAAATCGGACTCAGTCGTTGAAAACAGACAATTTTTCATTTTGCCGTCGGCCGTCAGTCTCATGCGGTTGCAACCGGCGCAAAAAGGTTCCGAAACCGTGCTGATAATGGCAAATGTACCGGCATATCCGGGCACTTTGAATTTTTTGGCGGTATCGTGGAAGTCGTCCTGAAGTTTTTCCACCTCAAAGCGCTGATGCACCTGCTCCATAATTTGCGCCATCGTCACCACCTTGTCGTCGTTCCAGGCATTGTTCACAAACGGCATGAACTCAATGAAGCGGATATGCAATGGCCAATGCCGCGTAAGTTCCACAAAATCAAGGATTTCGTCGTCGTTGATGCCTTTCATCAGCACCACGTTTACCTTGACATGAAAGCCTTTTTCAGCCAATAATTGTATGTTGGAAAACACCTGAGCAAACATATCGCGCTTGCTCAGGAAACTGAACTTTTCGGCTTGCAGCGTATCCAAACTGATGTTCAGCGAGCGCATCCCGATTTCCTGCATGGTGGGTAAAAAACGGTCGACCAGCACGCCGTTGGTGGTCATGGTCAGTTCAATGGGCAGAGCGCCCAGCCGAAGCATGATGTCTTGCGCGTCCTTGCGCATGAGGGGTTCGCCGCCCGTGAGCCGTATTTTTTTAACGCCAAGTCCTACAAAAATGCCCGCAATGGCGATGATTTCATCGGCTTGCATGAGTTTTTCCTGCGGCCAGAACTGCATGTTTTCATCGGGCATGCAGTACAAACAGCGGAAATTGCATTTGTCGGTCAACGAAATGCGCAGGTAGTCGTGTACCCGACTATATTGGTCAATTAAAATACCGGATTCATTGTCCATGATTTAGCAGCGCTTCTTTTTCCGCCTTTTTGAGCGTTTTTACCACCTGTTCATAAGAGTGATCGATCAGGTGGCGCAGCGTACGATCATCCAGTCCGCCGTCGAAATCAACAGTATTCCAATGGGTTTTGTTCATGTGGAAGCCTGGTTGCACTTCCGGATATTGTTCGCGCAGTTCCACAGCGTAATCAGGTTCGGCCTTGAGGTTGACGGTAAATTGTTCGCTTTCAATCCCGGTCAGGGCGAAAATTTTACCCATCACCCGAATGGCAAGCGTGTCGCCGCCGAAAGGGAAATCTTCCGTAACGCCAGGTTTGGAAAGGCAGTATTCCTGAAATGCTTCAATATCCATAACAAACTGAAAAACAATTGCTTAAAACAAACCATGCAATTCTCCCTGCACCATTTCAAGTACCTTGGCAGAAGCATCCTGATCGTTTTGAAAGTCAAAATTGTCTACATTTATGACCAACAAGCGACCTTCGCGATAACCGGAAATCCAGTTGTCGTAACGTTCGTTCAGGTGTTTCAAATAATCAATGCTGATGCTGCCTTCATAGTCGCGGCCCCGCATTTGAATATGTTCTACAAGGGTCGGAATAGAAGCCTTGAGGTAAATAAGCAGATCCGGCGCCTTGATTTGAGAAATAATTGATTGAAACAGGGTTGTGTAATTCTCAAAATCGCGTCGTTCCATCAAGCCCATATCGGCTAAGTTGGGCGCAAAAATAAACGCATCCTCATAAATCGTCCGATCCTGAATCACGGTACGCGCGCCCGCCTGTATGCGCAGCACTTGCTGGTACCGGCTCGACAAGAAAAACACCTGTAGGTTGAAAGACCAGCGTTTCATGTCAAGGTAAAAATCCGACAAATAAGGGTTGTTCTCTGTATCTTCGTAATGTACGTCCCAACCAAAATGGTGGGCCAACAATTCGCAGAGCGTCGTTTTTCCGGCGCCTATATTGCCGGCAATGGCGACGTGTTTGATCCTTGATTTGTCGGTAGGCAAGCCTGGATTCATGATAGGTATGTTTGATTATTGCTGGCACGAAGGTAAAAGTTCGTGTTGGGTTACGCGCTGAAATTTCCCGTTTTTTACTAACATTGGGAATCGTTTAACGGATAAGCGGCTGCTTTTAACGAGTACAGGCGGTCGAACTTCGATCCTTTTTTTGTCCCAACTTAAAAATGCCGTATTTAGTGCCTGCAATTCAACCCAATATTTTTTAGCGCCGGCAATTCAACCTAATATTTTACGATGCTTATCTCGATCCGAAATTTGAATAAAACCTACATCATGGGCGCCGAAGTGGTAGAAGCCCTGAAATCGGTTTCTTTAGAAATAGAAAAAAACGAATATGTGGCGCTCATGGGGCCTTCCGGTAGCGGAAAATCCACGCTGATGAACTTAGTGGGCTGCCTCGACTCGCCCACGCGCGGGGAATACTGGCTCAATGGCATCGAAGTGAGCACCATGGACGACAGCGATCTGGCGGCCGTGCGCAACAAACAAATCGGGTTTGTATTCCAGACGTTCAACCTCATGCCGCGTTTGAGTGCCCTTGAAAACGTAGCGCTTCCGCTCGTATACGCGGGCGTTGGCAAAGAAGAACGCCTTGCTAAAGCCCGCAAAGTGCTCGAATCTGTCGGCTTAGGCGACCGGGTGATGCACAAACCCAATGAATTGTCGGGTGGCCAGCGCCAGCGTGTGGCCGTTGCCCGCGCGCTCGTGAACGATCCGGCCATTATCTTAGCCGATGAACCAACGGGTAACTTGGACACTAAAACTTCCTACGAAATTATGGGTTTGTTTGAAGAAATCCACAAAGCCGGCAACACGGTTATCCTTGTAACGCACGAACTTGATATTGCCCAACACGCACACCGCATTGTGCGCCTGCGCGACGGCTTGATCGAGTCGGACATGAAGAATGACAATATTTTAAGTGTGAAAAATACGCCGCTGCCTGCTGCGAATTAAGTAAAAATTTCAGAAACCATGAAGGCAAAAATTGCTGCCGCACTCGCGATCATCTTCGCATTTTCTTTTTGTAAAACTACTAAAATCACCGACGCCCCCAAACCGCCGGAACAATACAACGCCGTCGCGGAAACGCCTTTAGTGTCTACTTTAACCATCCCGGTAAGTATTTCCATCGACGATTTGGTAAAAAGCATCAATACGCGTTTGTCGGGTAAGGCTTTATACGAAGATTATTCCTACGACGACAACGGCGGCGACGGCTTCATGGTAAATGCCTGGAAAAGCCGGGAAATCACCATGCAATTGGTCGGCCAGACCATCAAGTATTATGTTCCCTTGAAATTATGGATGAAAAAGAACCTCTATGTCGGCGAGGCGGAGGCGGAAGGGGAACTGGCAGTGGCCTTCAAAACGACTTTTTCCATCCGGGAAGACTGGTCGCTGGCCACCAACACTGAGGTGGATTACCACGAATGGCTGAGCAAACCGGTTTTAAAAACGGGTTTAGGCAATATCAACATCGAGTCTTTAGCCAACCTGGCGCTTAATCGCAGCAAAAAAGAATTGTCCAAAACGATTGATCGGGTCGTAGCGCAACAACTGAGCCTGCGGCCTTATGTACAGCAGGTGTGGAATGCGCTACAAGAACCCACCATGCTTTCGCCCGAATACAAAATGTGGGTCAAAACAACGCCCACCGGCATCAGCATGACGCCCATTACAAGCGATTGGAACTCCATCAAGGCCAAAATTTCGGTTGATTGCCTGAACGATGTTACGTTTGGCGAAAAACCCGCTTTCCGGGAAAACTCGAACCTGCCCAACCTCCGCACCATCGGTTTCGACGATACGCCCGACGACTTTAAAGTGCGCATTGCCACCGACGTTCCTTTTCCCGAAGCAGAACGCATCGCCCGACAAATGATGGTTGGTCAAACCTTCGAATCAGGTAAAAACAAAGTCAAAATTGAAGATCTTCAGATTTGGGGCAACGACGACAAGATTGTGGTGAATTCCAAACTCTCCGGCTCTTTCAACGGCAACATCTATTTCATTGGCCGCCCCGTCTTCAACCCGCTCAAAAACCAGGTAGAAGTGGCCGATCTTGATTTTCATATTGATACCAAAAACACGCTGTATAAATCGGCTTCCTGGCTTTTTCAAGGCGCCATCCGCAAAAAAATGAAGGAGGCGATGGCCTTCCCGCTGGAAGAAAACATCAAGTACCTGCGCAAAGAAGTTCAGAACACCTTGAATCACTATGAATTACAACCCGGCGTGGTGCTGTCCGGCACGGTGGATACGGTCATGGTGGAGAACACACGCGTGACGCCGACGAGCATACGGGTGAACTTGTTTTCGCAAGGGAAGTTGAATGTAGATGTGAAGGGGCTTTAGATGAGGGGTTTTTGCTTTAAATAGACTATTTTAATTTTTTTAAAACTAAACATAATTGCTATTCACAAGATAGTAAGTTTTGGTTGTATCTTTATATTTCAAAAGATTTATCTTACAACAACCATATAAAATTTGTTGCGCGCCTCAAACTTTTCCGATATTTTAGGTCGCACCTTGAGTATTCGGTTATTATGCTTTTAATTCTTAATAAATTCACTAAAACCTTTTATTATGAACCGAAGATCGTTTCATAATCGCTTTGATTCAGTTTTTCGCTCCAAAAGAGGATTCAAGTTTTGTATGATCCTTTGTTTTTTGTTTCAATATTTGCAAAGCCCTCTTGCACAGGAATTGGAATGTAAAAAGATTCCTTTGATAAACATTAATCGAGATCGTGTGGATTTTTCCAAAAACGATAACCCCCTCAACGGTGTCTCTACATACGACTTGTTGCTTATTACCAAGCATGTTCTTGGTATACAACCACTTAATAGTCCATACAAAATAATCGCAGCCGACGCGAATAAATCAGGTGCGGTTACGACATTTGACATTGTTGAACTCAGAAAACTAATTCTGGGCATTTATACCGAACTGCCTGCCAATAAGAGTTGGCGTTTTATTGATAAATCGTTTATTTTTCCAAATCCACAAAACCCATTTGAGACATCATTTCCTGAAAAATTAGATCGCATTCCAGCCCCTTCTACAAATATCAATTTTGTCGCTGTAAAAGTTGGCGATGTAAACAATACCGCGATTGCACATAGTCGCCCGGCGTCTGTGCCCACGCTTAGCCTCCAAATCCCCTCCGTAAATGCCGGATCGCCGCAGATTGTCACCATACCAGTTATTTATACCGGCGCTGAAAACGTAGAGGCCATTCAGTTCGGATTGCGTTTTGACCCGACTAAGTGGGCTTTGATCGGCCCATCCATCGGGGATTTGCCCGGCTATACAGCCGACAATTTTGGCCTGAAGGATGTGGGGCGCGGCATTATAAAAACTTTGTGGTTTCCATGGCTGAACGAAATTACGCAGATAAAGCCGGGCACTACTTTGTTTTACCTGAGTTTTCAACCCTTGCGCAGGGATACAAGCAGTTCCGAGATACTACAATTGGATAACGGCAACCTCGAAAACAGTGCGTGGAATAAGGAGGGGCTTGAATACGGCCTGCAATTAGAGCGCGCTGCGGCTGATGCCCGTTTTGTGCAGCCTGAATCAGCGCTCGCGACCAATGTTACCACTTTTCCCAACCCGAGTGCCGGTTCCGTTTCATTTCTGATCAACCAAAACAAACCCGGAAAAGCATATCTTGCTTTATTCGGTGCCTTTGGCAACCGCATTGCGCTCCATCGCTTCGATTTAAACGCAGGTGAAACGCGCTTTCTGCTCCAGGATCTTGAAAACCAGCCTTCCGGGGTGTACGGTTGGGAACTTCATGTGGGAGAACAGAAGGCCCATGGAAATATTGTGAAGCAGTAAGGTCATTGACTTAAGGATTTAAGATTACATGATTTAAGATGGAGTCCCATATTTCTGGTTTTTGTGATTGCAGCATTCGTATTTGCAACGAAAGCAGGCATATACGGACAATGATTGGCTTTGCGTAATACTAAGCGTTACCGCGCCATCTAAAATCTTAAATCATGTAATCTGAATTCTTAAATCTTTAAGTCAATGAAATTACCCTCAATCCTAATCATCTACTCCAAACATTTTTTTACATGAAAACCCGCTTTATACTCCTTTTTTCCTGCCTGTCCATTGCGCTTACGGCCCAAACCCGCTACTACGTATCTGCCGATGCTACCGGCGCTCAAACCGGGCTGAACTGGGCCGATGCATTTACCAATCCGCAACCAGCTTTGGCCCTTGCGCAGCCTGGCGACAGCATCTGGATTGCTGCCGGCATTTACCGGCCGACCGATGGAACAGATCGGGCTGTTTCATTTTCAATTCCTTCAGGGGTACGGGTATTTGGCGGATTTGCAGGCGGTGAAACCGAACTCGCACAACGCGATTTCGTAAGTAATCCGACTGTATTGAGCGGCGATATTGGCATTGTGGGCGACAGTACGGACAATAGTTATAACGTGATGTTCATGGATACCCCCGGCGCCGGAACCGAATTAGACGGCTTAGTGGTACGCGGCGGCCAGGCAGACAATACTTTGTACGCCAATGACACGAACGAGCGATTAGTATGCGGCGGCGGTTTGTATATCCTCGTAGGGGATAACGACGCCCTGCCGGATATTCGGAATTGCCGATTCGAACATAATACAGCTGCTTATATAGGCGGCGGGGTTATGTTGTATGGGGCCGGATTCGGCTCAGCTGCCCCCCGTTTTACCCATTGCAGCTTTGAAGCCAACCGCAGTGACCTCAACGGCGGCGGAATGGCCCGTATCGGCAGCAGTTGGATAGACCGAGGCCCCGTTTTGGAACATTGTGATTTTCAACTTAATACGGCGGCTAAACGCGGCGGCGGCTTGTATTATAATTATGGCGACGGCAGTGATTCCTTAGCTTTACAGCATTGCCAATTTTTAAAAAACAAAGCAGGACTTGCGGGTGGAGCTGCATATTTTACGATGGGAAGATTAAAAAAATGTGAAGTGGCTATCAAAAATTCCGTTTTTAGTGCCAATTCGGCAGGGCAAGGCGCTGCTATAGATATGTTTACAAATTTTGATGTCGTACGAGGTGAAATTTTAATTGATAGTACGGTGTTTGAAAATAATTTAATAATAAATCAGGCTGGTTCGCCATATATTATTTTTCAAGATTTAGTTGGGGATAGTAACACCGTTGAAATAATTTCGAATTGCATTTTTACAGGACAAAGCGTAAAGACGTCAATGTTGCTTGCGGCAATTGTGGATGGTCAATTTTACCTAAAAAACTCTTTGTTTAAAGATAATGACCTACATTTAGGTATATTTATTCAACCGGGGGAATTAAAAACTGCAACTGTAGAACAATGCTATTTTCATAATAATATAGACGCAATAATTGGGGGAATAAATTTTACTGGTGTCTTTATTTTTAAAAATTGCCATGTGTCGAATTCGACTAATGGGTTATTTTATTTTGAAATAGGTAGCAATAGTAGTTTTATTTGTAAAAGCTCCACTTTTTCAAATAATAAAGAAATTAATTATTTTTCGAATGACCAAGTACTTTCTAATTCTAATGCCAATATATCTATTCAAAATTGCCTTTTTGATACTTTAATCGGGCAAAATATTAATTCGTTTTTCCCTGTTTATGTTTCCTCTAATTATTACGCTCATGCCTATCTCTCCAATAACTTTCTTCCTGGGTACAGTTGTTCGACAATAAATACCGCCATTACTTGCGGGTCTGGAAATATTTTCAGCGGCACCCCTGGTTTTGTCAATGCTGCTGCCGGGGATTATCGTTTGCTGCCTTGCTCCCCTTTGGTCAATGCCGGAACCAATGATGCGGTGCTTCCGGGTGGAGAAACCGATTTGTCCGGCCAGCCTCGTATCCAGGGCGGGCGGGTAGATATTGGCGCTTATGAAACCTCAGCGCCCAATTTGGGTGTGCTGCCGGAGGTACGACCGGCTTGTCCAGATACCGCCAACGGCGCTATCCTGCTCATGCCGGAAAATGGTTGCCCACCTTACCAGTACCAATGGGCCACCGCTACCGGCAGCGGGCAAAATCTGGATGGCCTTGCGCCGGATTTATACAGTATTACCATCACCGACCAGCGCGGTTCCTTTTTCACGGCTTCCGTAAGTGTACCTCAAGGTCCAGCCCTTGCATTACAAACGGAGTCCACACCGGTTTTGTGTGGCGATACGCTCGGCGGAAGCGCAACGGCCATGCCGCTCAACGGCAACCCGCCCTTCCAGTATCATTGGCAAGGCAGCGCAGGTTCAGGCCCAACCCTGAGCGGGCTTCCGGCAGGTGTTTATGCCCTGACGCTCACGGACGCTACCGGCTGCTCGGCGCTTGGTTCGGCAGAAGTCGGCAGAACCGGAAACCTTCAAATTGATGTGGAAGTGGATGAAATTTCGTGCGCTGGTGCAGCCGACGGCGGCCTTATGATATTACCTTTAAACGGCAAAGCGCCCTTTCATTGGGCATGGGAAAACGGGCCGCATAGTCCGGCGTATGGCCCCTTAGTGCCCGGCACGTACAACGGCACTATTACCGATGCGCTCGGTTGTTATATCCAATGGATTTTGCCACTGACGGAGCCTGCGCCCTTGTCGCTCAGCGGCACGGCACAACCCGCAAGCGGTCCTTTGCAAGCAGACGGAAGCATTCAATTGGAAAATGCAGGCGGCGGCAATGGGCCTTATAGTTTCGTATGGAGCAATGGGCAAATGGGGCTGAATGTAAACGCTTTGCTACCCGGCACCTATACCGTAACAATGACGGATCAACATGATTGTCAATTGGTTACAATATTTGAAGTGCCTTTTACAAGCAGCCTTGAACCGGTTTCAGACGCATCCGCACAATACCGTTTATTCCCCAATCCTGCGCCTGCGGGCGTGTGCGTATTATCAGGTTTGGGCGCAGGTGCGCTTGCGTTGGAATTTTTTGATGCGAATGGGCGCGTGTTGTCGCAGCAGTCATGGTGGTCGGAGCCGGGTAAAGCATTTGAGCGCAGTTTAAATGTTGAACTTCCTGCGGGCGCTTATGGGTGGCGTGTGCGTGCAGGAGGAGGAATTGTTTCGGGGAAATTGATTATTGTGCCGTAAAGCGTACAACCGACAAATCTGTTACAAACCAGTGGTTTTATGTTTTGTGCTGAAATGTAGTTTTACCCCAAACTTCCTTATTTTTACCCCTCTAAACTTAGTATCGGTTGAAACGAATAGCTGGATTTAAACTACGCTTAACTGTAATGGTACTGTTTGCCATTGCGTTATATGCTGTATACCGCTTGCCGGCAAAGCAAGTAAATCGCACACAACTCCCTGACGTTGTTGACTTTAACTGGCATGTACGCCCCATCTTATCCGACCGTTGTTTCAAATGCCACGGCCCGGATGAAAAAAAACGGGAAGCAGGCCTGCGCTTTGATACCCAGGAAGGCGCTTTTGCCGCACTCGGCGACGCGCATGACCATCATGCTATTGTGCCCGGCCATCCGGAACAAAGTACCCTCATTCAGCGCATTTATTCCACAAATCCGGATTCCCTGATGCCGACGCCGGAGTCGCACCTGAGTTTGTCGGATCGGGATCGTGAAATTTTGCGCCGCTGGATTGCGCAGGGCGCCCAATGGAAAAAACACTGGGCATTTATCCCGCCGGAATTGCCGGTGGAACCCGAAGTAAAAGATAAATCATGGCCTAAAAACGCCATTGACTTTTTTGTCCTGCAAAAACTTGAAAACGAAGGGCTTACACCCGCTCCGGAGGCGGAAAAAGAACGCCTGATGCGCCGTGTGAGTTTCGATCTTACCGGACTTCCGCCTACTGCCGCGATCCGCGATCAGTATTTAAACGACAAATCGCCCAAAGCGTATGAAACTTTAGTGGATTCTCTGCTGGCTTCCCCGGCTTTTGGCGAACGCTGGGCCATGCAGTGGCTTGATTTGGCGCGTTATTCTGACACCCACGGTTATCAGGATGATTTGCCCCGTACCATGTGGCCTTGGCGCGATTGGGTAATTAACGCCATCAACCGCAATTTACCTTATAATATTTTCGTAACGGCCCAGTTAGCGGGCGATCAGTTGCCGACCGTGACCAAGGAAACCCTCTTGGCTTCGGCGTTTAACCGCAACCATAAAATCAGCCAGGAAGGAGGGGTGATCGACGAAGAATACCGGGTGGAATACGTGGCCGACCGTACCAATACCTTCGGCAAAGCATTTATGGGCCTTACCTACGAGTGCGCGCGCTGCCACGACCATAAGTACGATCCTATTGCGATGAAGGAATATTATGGTTGTTTTGCCTTTTTTAATAAAGTGCCGGAACGCGGTTTTGTGCCCAACCTGCAAACGCCCAAGCCTTATATGCCTATTACGCAGGCTGATTTGCAAGGCGTACTCAGTTTTTTGAATGCCCGTTCGGTGCTGAAAACGGAAAAAGACACCATGCTGCAAATGGTGATGCAGGATTCTACCTTGAAAGGCGGCCGCAAAACTTTTTTGTTGAATCGCGGTCGCTACGACCAGCCAACAGTAGAAGTACAACCCAATACGCCGCATGAAATCTTGCCCTTTGACACCACTTTGTACGCCCGCAACCGCTATGGTTTGGCGCAATGGCTTTTTGACAAAAAAAATCCACTCACCGCGCGGGTAGCCGTCAATCAATTATGGCAGGAAATATTCGGACGCGGCATCGTGGCCACGCCTGATAATTTCGGCGTGCAAGGCGCTTTGCCCACGCATCCGGAATTGTTAGACTGGCTGGCGGTGCAATACCGCGAAAGCGGCTGGGATCGCAAACACCTGCTCCGGCTCATGGTTTGTTCGGCCACGTACCGGCAATCCTCGGTTTGTGCGCTCGAATTATACGAGCGCGATCCTGAAAATCAATTGCTTGCGCGCGGCCCGCGTTATCGGATGCCATACGAGTTTATTCGGGATAATGCCTTGGCTGCCAGCGGTTTATTGGTCAAGGAAATTGGTGGCCCATCGGTGAAGCCCTGGCAACCCGGCGGTCTTTGGGAGGAAATCAGCACCGAAAAAACCTCGAATAACTTCAGAGGCGAATACACCTATATAGCCGACACGCTTCCGGAAAAAATATACCGGCGCAGTTTGTACACCTACAACAAACGAACCATCCCGCCGCCATCGCACTTAGCTTTTGACGCGCCCGCGCGCGACAATTGCGAGGTGAAACGCGCGCGCACCAGTACGCCACTCCAGGCACTTAATTTGTTGAATGACAAGCAAATGTTGGAAGTGGCGCGGGTCATGGCCCAACAACTTATCAAGCCCAAACCCGATTTGGATGCAAACAATCTGATTGCCGCTGCGTTTTATGAACTTGCCGGCCGGTCGCCCGGACGGAAGGAACTTAATTTGCTGGATGAGCAATACCAAAACGCATACAAGCGCTACAAAAAAACGCCGGATGCCGCGCTTAAAATGCTGGCAGTAGGCAGGGCCCCGCAAACACAAAATGCAGACCCGGCGCAAACGGCAGCGCTCATGTTGACCATTTGTACGGTACTCAATCTGGATGAAGTAATGACTAAATCTTAAAAGATCATTTTAAAATGAAAACCAGGATGCAAGAAAGCTCGTATATATATAACCGCTTTAGGAATTAAACAATGCAAGACCAACAACTTATTACACGTTTGCAGCAACAGGATCGCGGGGCGATAGGATCGCTGTATGATGCCTATAGCGGTGCGCTTTACGGCGTTGTGCTGCGGATTGTGCAATCGCACGAACTTGCGCAACAAGTTTTGCAAGATACCTTTTTGAAGGCTTGGAAAAACGGCGCAACGTATGACGCCTCCAAAGGACGATTGTTTACCTGGTTGCTCAATATTGCCCGTAATACGGCCATTGATGCGACGCGGACTTCCCATTTTCAGCACTCCAAAAATACGGGAAGTCTGGATCAGATTGCCCATAAACCAGGAGGCGAAAGCCTAAACCCTGAGGTATTGGGCGTCCGTGAAATCGTGGATCGTTTGGATGAAAAATACCGTGTGCTCATAGATCTCGTATATTTTAAAGGATATACGCAAGAAGAAGCAGCCGAAGAAACCGGTATCCCGATCGGAACCATTAAAACCCGTATTCGGTACGCAATCAATGAGTTGCGCACCGTATTTGGGGAAAACAGGGCCGCCATGACGTTGTTGACGTTCCTGGTAAGCCGACTTTAATTCACTTGACAACCTTCACCCTACTTTTCACCTGTAGTGGGAAAAAAGTAAAACATCGCCGGTTCATTCCGGTCATATATAAAAATGGATCCTCAATCGTTTATCGAATCAGGTCTGCTTGAAGCCTATATTCTCGGCCACTGTACACCCGAAGAACGGGTAACAGTAGAGCGTATGGCTGCCGAACACCCTTCCGTCAAAAATGAACTGGCTGCCATTGAGCAGGCGCTTGAGCAATATGCTACTGCACAGGCCGTTACGCCGCCTTCCGGTTTAAAAAATAAAATCATGGAATCAATTGATCGCATCGGTTCACCCGTTGAAACGGCCCCGCCTGGACCGTCAGGACGCAGCGCGCGCATTTTTCAAGTGATTTCAATTGGGCTTGCAGCAGCAACTATTGTGTTGGCGTTCAACTTGAATGCGCTTAAAACAACACAAACCCAATTGCAACAGGAATTAGCTGTTACGAAAGCAAATTTAAAAACCTGCTTCGACCGCTCCGAACTTGACAAACAGTTTGTGAATTTGCTGCGGGATACGGACACAAAACCGGTAGGACTTTCTGATGACGGCAAAACCTTTCATGCCGTTACCTTCTATAACCCGATCCGGGAAGAAACGGTATTAGATTTGTTGGGTCTCGCAACACCGCCGCCTGGAAAATACATGCAATTCTGGGGAGTTGTTGATGGGAAACCTGTGAGTCTGGGAATGATTGATTTGCGCTCGGTTGGGAGCCGCCAAAGTTTCAAATACTTAAAAGGCGTTGAAGGGTTTGCTATTTCCCTCGAAGACAATCCGCAAGGCGTACCTTCGCCTACCATGGTAATTATGAATGGTAAAATAGGGTAGTCTTAACGGGGAATAGCGGTAAGTAGCCTGATTTGATCCGAATAAATGTTCTTTCTGTCGTTATTTTAGGTTTCATCTCGCTTTCAGTTTGCTAATTTGTAGAAAAAACGATCCAAAACATGCAACAGGAAGAGAAACAGCAAAAAGCCACTGATATTATTCGCAATCATGTCGGGTTCTCGATGGGCGCGGCCTTAATTCCCTTGCCGGGGGCCGATTTGCTGGCCGTGAGCGCAGTGCAATTGAATATGTTACGCCATTTGGCAAAATTATACAACGTGGGATTTATGGACGCGCTGGGTAAAAATATCATTTCGGCTGTGGTTGGCAGTAGTTTGGCCCGTTTGGGGGCAAGTTTGGTAAAGGCAATTCCCGGCGTTGGCACCGTTATCGGCGAATTGAGTATGCCGGCTTTGTCGGGCGCCTCCACGTATGCGCTCGGACGCGCGGTGGCCACCCATTTCCACAAAGGAGGTACCCTTGAAGATATTGACCTTTCGTCGGCACGAAAAATGTACGAAAAAGAGATCAAAGAGGGCAAACAAGTGGTGGAAGAAGTAAGCCGGGAAGGTATCTTTTCCAAATCATCCACCGATGAAGCCATCAATAAAATTAAAAAACTGGCAGAAATGAAAGATGCCGGTATTATTTCGGAAGAGGAGTTCAGCAGCCTGAAAGGGCGCTTGCTGGCTCAAATCTAAAGCCTTTTGTTTTGACGATTACCACCACCCGCGCCCTGCAACTTTTCCAGGTGATGCGACAAGGCGCCGTTATCCTGACCAGTATTTTGTTGGCTAAAAGCGGACTGAGTACGGCGGATATTGGCGCTTATGAGGTGTTGTTGTATATCGGGACGGTGCTTAGTTTTTTTTGGATAAACGGCTTGCTCCAGGCAATGCCGCCAATTTATGCCAAACTTGATCCCGAAGATCGAAAAGCCTTTATTTTCAATGCTTTTTTGCTTTTTTGCGGCTTTTCCATCTTACTTTCAACGGTTTTATTGGTCGGCCGAAGTGGGGTAGTGCCTTTGTTAACCGGCCTGAATTCGGTTCCCTTTTTTGAAATTTTCTGCCTGTTTTTATTGTTCAACCTGCCCACTTATCCGGTTGAGTACATTTATTTGCTGGAAAAGAAACCCTACCATATTGTAGGCTGGGGTATGGCGTCTTTCGGTTTGCAGGTAATGGCCGTAGCAGTGCCGCTCGCGTTTGGATTGGGATTGAAAGGCGGGATTTCTGCCCTGCTTGTATTGGGTATCCTAAAATGGTGTTGGACCTTCGTTTTGGTATTGCGTTCCGGCGTCTTAAAAATTCGGCCTGATTTGATGCGTGGCTACCTGCTGTTTGCCTGGCCCTTGGTGTTGAATATCCTGATAGGCAATTTTGTCCTGATGTTCGACAATTGGTTGGTGGGTTGGTGGTACCATGATGAGGCGGTATTTGCAGTGTACCGGTACGGCGCGCGCGAGTTGCCCTTGGCCCAGGCATTGGCCACCGCCCTCGGTGTGGCACTCATTCCTCGACTCAGCGAAGATTTTATCGGCGGCTTAGCCGATATGCGCGCCATGACGCGCAAACTTTTTCATGTGCTCTTCCCATTTACAATTGTACTGCTGTTTATCAGCAAACCCTTGTTCCCGCTTGTTTTTAACCCCGATTTTGCCCACAGCGCCGATTTGTTCAATGTTTACTTGCTGATGACGGCAAGTCGGGTGCTGTTGCCAAATTCTATTTTGTTGTCAAAAGGGGAGCCAAGGATTATTCTGGCGGTCGGGTTATTAGAACTTTTGATGAAAGTCGTGCTTGGCTTTTTATTGATTCAATATTTTGGCCTGCCCGGTGTGGCCTGGTCGGCGGTGGCTGCTTTTTGGGTGGAAAAGGCAGGTTTGATCTGGTATTTAAAAAGTAAACACCAACTTAATCCTGCCCAATACATTGACCTGAAATGGTACACGTTTTATATTATTGCCTTGGCCGCTGCATTTGCTGTGTCGCATTGGGCCTTCTAAACGGCTGGATTCTAATCCTTTGAAAATCAATGTTTTTTTACCCATTCATCCTTCCAATCCACGTTAATCTTGGTTTAATGCCGCAATGGTTTGTCGGATCACATCCGCGCTGCTTTCCCAGTACCACCATTCTAAGCCCGGAATATCGCCGCCAGGATTGGGTTGCACTACTTTTTTTCGACCGGTGAAGTGAAATTCCTGCGCCTGCGTGACCTCGGCAATTTCCTTTATATTTTTGAATGAAATGCCCGCGCCGGGCATAATGCTAATGCGGCCAGCGGCTTTTTGTACAATTTCTCTTAAAAGTTCCCGACCCTGGTAAGCGTCGGTAGCCTGGCCGGAACTCAAAATGCGGTTTACCCTAAGCGCGATCAGCTGTTCCAAGGCTTCAAACGGATCACTGGTGTAATCAAATGCGCGGTGGCAGCAAACGTCCATGCCCTCAGCCGCTTCGATCATTTGTTGCATTTGATCGAGCGCAAGGTTGCCGTTTGCATCCAAAGCGCCAATGACCACGCCGTTTGCGCCCGCTGATTTGCAAAAACGAATATCTTCGCACATCATGTCAAGTTCGGTCGCGTCGTACACAAAATTTCCCTCGCGCGGGCGTATGAGCACATTGACCGGGATCGTAAGCTGTTTGCAGGCTGCGCGGATCAGTCCGTAAGACGGTGTGACGCCGCCGCCGTCGAGTCCGGAGCAAAGTTCGATGCGTTGTCCGCCTGCTTGTTCGGCAATTAACGCGGATTGGATATTGGAAGCGCAAATCTCGATCAACATAGTATGATTTAATTTTTACCTTCGACTTTTTAAAGACAGCGCATGATGATTTTCGCCCGCCTTTTGCCGATTTACTTATTGTTTTTCTGCGTGCAAGGATACGCACAAGACTTGCATTTTTCTCAATTTTATCACAATCCTTTGAATTTGACGCCGGCTGCAACGGGTGTTCACAGCGGCGATGTAAGGGCGTCGGGGTTGTATCGCAGCCAATGGACGAGCGTACCGGTTTCTTATCAGACATTTGCCGGATCAGTGGATTGGAAAGCGATCAATCGCGGTTCTAATGTGATAGGCATCGGTTTTTTACTGCAACACGACCAGGCAGGCGATGCCAAACTACGTTGGACGCAGGTGGGCGCAACCTTGAGCGTCGTTCATGCGCTTGGCGCCCAACAGGGCATTTCGGCGGGATTCGGAATGGCGTTTGTGCAACGTTCCTTCGATATCAACGGTTTGACATTTCAAAATCAATGGACGGGTGACTTGTTTGACCACAATTTGCCGTCCAAAGAACAATTCGGGCGTAGCAGCGGCATTAAACCCTCGTTTTCAGCCGGTTTGATGTGGTTTATGCACGCAAATGGCAGCAGAAATGAAGTAAAAGTCGGAATAGGCGCCCATCATTTGAACAAACCGGCCATAAATTTTTCGGACGATCTTTCATTTCGACTACCCGTTCGTGTAACAATAAATGCTGAATGTTCGTTACAAACGAGTGATCTGCTTGATATTGTTGCTTTTGCGGCAGTGCAACAATTGAGTACCTCAAGAGAAGTGATCGCCGGCGTCGGCCTGCGCCGTATTTTGGACTCCGGCCCCGGTCGCGCACTGGCTGTTCGGGCTACAATGGCCCTCCGCGCAGGCGACGCTTTGATCCCCGCAATACAGTTAGAAAGAAATAACTGGGTATTTGGCTTGAGTTATGACTGGAATATCTCTAAATTTGACATTGCAACTAAAGGCAGAGGAGGTTTTGAACTCGCTGCGGTGTACCAAATACTACCGGCTCCTCCGGTTAAATCATTTAAAACATGCCCGGTTTTTTAATGTAAAAGCCACTTTAATCCTTTAATCGCCAAGGTTCTGATCCAATTCGTTTAGTCCCGATACCAAATCGAACCACTACAGCTATTTATGAAATTTGTCAAGAAACTGCTTTTTTTAATCATTTTCCTTGCATTTGGCCTCGCTGGTCAAGCGCAATCGCTTCGATCTTATGTACGCGCAGGAGATGATGCGTTTAAGAAAAATGATTTCGGTACGGCTATTCAGCAATACGCCATTGTTTTGAAACAAGAAGGCGAAAATGCAGCCGTTTTATGGAAGTACGCCGAATGTGCGCGCCTTATTTTCGCTTATCCGGAAGCGGAAAAGGCATACTTAACCTTGTTGAAATCGGAAAAACAACTCAAAAGGTACCCTTTGTTAAAATTGCGGCTCGGCCAGGTTGTTAAAGGCAGGGGCGATTATGTAAAAGCCATCGAATATCTCGAAGACTTTATTGCAAATGCAGAGCCTGCCGACCAGACAGAGGCCAAGGCTGAATTGGAGGCCTGTAAATATGCCATGACGCTTTCAAAAGCGGAAACTAACCCGATCGAAATAAAGCATCTCGGCAAAGAAATAAACAGCCCGTACTCGGATTTTGCGCCTTTTGTCGTTGGAGATACCTTGTTTTTTTCCTCCTACCGCTTTGATCAAAAAAGCGACCGCAGCAAGCCTAAGCATAAAATTACAAAGGAAATGATTTCGATTGGCGGCGGCCGCGCGCGCGAACCCGGACGCGGCTTTCCCACCACAGACACGGCTCATATTGCAAACATGGCCTTTTCTCCTGACGGGCATTATGTGTTTTTTACGATTTGCAAAAACATCAACGCACGCGATATTCGTTGCGAATTGTGGCTTACCGTAATTGATCGCCGGAACCATTGGTTGCCGCCGGTTCGTTTGCCGGAGCCGATTAACCTGCCAGGCTATACCACTACGCAGCCTTCCATTGCTTATGATAAAAAAGCCGAGGGGCCGGTCTTATGGTTTGCCAGCGACCGTCCCGGAGGCAAGGGAAAGATGGATTTATGGTATTTACCCTTAGATACCGTTTATTTTTGTCCTTGCGCATTGCCTTTACCAGGGAAAAAAATCCCCCACCTGCCAAAGTTTAATACGCCGATTAATGCGGCGAGTATCAATACAACGGAAAATGAAGCCACCCCGTTTTTTCATGCGCCCACGCAAAAATTATATTTTGCATCAGAGGGCTGGAACGGTTTGGGCGGATACGATTTGTTCACAAGCGAGAAAAAAGGAGACGAATTCAGCAAGCCGCTCAATTTAGGGCTTGGTTTCAATTCCAGTTACAACGATTTGTATCCGTTTATTTCACCGGACGGATTGCGCGGTTATATCAGCAGCAACCGCCCCGGCTCTTTTTATTTGGATGAATCGAATAAATCGTGCTGCAACGACTTGTATTCTTTTAAAATAACCTCGCCACCACCGCCGATTGAGAAACCGAAGCAACCTGAACCGGACAGTGTTCCAAAATTAGTTGCCAAACAGGTTTCTGACGGCGGTAAAGCGCCTGTTCCGCTTCCGGTGTTTCAGGAGCCTGTTTTACAGGATTTTGTGGGACTTCCCTTGTATTTTGACAATGATGAGCCTGATAAAAGAACCAATCGAACCAGCACTAAAAAAAGTTATGATGAGACTGTGCAGGCTTATTTAGAGCGCCAGGCGGAGTATAAAAAGCGCTTCGGCGCTGGTTTGACTGGCGTCGGCCTCGAAACGGCGGAAAATTCAGTTGATGATTTTTTTGAAAATGAAGTGCGCCGGGGCAATGATCGCTTGCAACAATTGTGCGATTTACTACTGACGAAGTTACAAAGCGGTCAAACGGTGGAAGTGATTATAAAGGGGTACACCAGTCCGCGTGCGCGCTCCGATTACAACCTGAATTTGGGCAAACGCCGAATCAGCAGTGTGCGCAATCAGTTTGATGTGTATGCAGACGGCGCATTGTTGCAGTACATTCGCGCCGGCAAATTAAAAATATCGGAAACGAGCTTTGGCGAAACCACGGTTCGCAGGGGCGTTAGCGATGATTTGCGCGATGAACGCAACTCAATTTACCATCCGGAAGCGGCTCGGGAGCGCAGAGTTGAAATAATTGAGATCAGGGAGAAAGAATAGACGAAAAAAATTTTGACGTTTCAACACTCATTCAATTAAATTTGCCGCTAAGTGAAACAGGCGTCCTATCCGGATACTACTGCACCGGTATGTAGGATGCTGATTATCAAAACCAAATTTCATTCAAACCTTGAGTAAGAAACGCGTTGTCAAAGATTATGATGCCCTGCCGGAGGATATCGTTAAGTTAGTAAAAATGAAATATCCGACCGGATATGCGGAGCATCTTGTATCGTACACCGATAAAGAAGGTAAAAAAGTATCTGCTTTGCCTTTTGAATCCGACGATACCTATTATTTAATCCGGATGACCATCCTGGACGCTAAGCGAATTGTAAAAGAAGATGAGGATTTTGATGAGGATGGCGTACTGCGCGGCGATTTTGCCGATGTGGAGGTGGGCGATGAATTCGACGGAGAAGGGGAGGACGATGATGATGTGTCAGACGGCCTTTCCGAGGAGGACGATCACATTATTGTGACCCGTCGTCGCGGAGAGGAGGAAGACATTGCGGACGATACGGAGTATTAATTTCCCGTCAACATGCTTTAGGCTGCTGGACAGGCACTTCTCGTCTGTTCTCCGCATCCGGCGTCTCTTTCTTCCTGCACCGGGGGCTTGAAAAGCGCTTCTGTGTACCTGTTTGAATGATTGATATTTGCAGTTCCGGATTGCTGCATTGATACCCATCTGATGAATTGCCCGATATGCCTGTTGGTATGTCGGGCAATTTTTTTGACAAACCGGATGGCGCTTCCCAATTTTTTACATCTTTGCTCCCGATAATCAGGAATTAAATTTTATCCTGCTTTAATTGGAACATCAAATATTCTAATATTTAAACATAAATCGCATGAGCGTTTCCACCCCCGGCACAAGTTCTTCGAGCGGATTAAAGCCGCAACTCAGTTTTTGGCAAATCTGGAACATGAGCTTCGGCTTTTTGGGCATCCAGTTTGGCTGGGCCTTGCAAATGGCCAATATGAGCGCTATTTATGAGTTTTTAGGGGCCAAACCCGATGAAATTCCAATGCTTTGGCTTGCCGCGCCGTTGACCGGTCTGCTTGTACAACCGATCATCGGCTACATGAGCGACCGCACCTGGAGCAGCCGCTATGGTCGTCGTAAGCCTTATTTTCTTACAGGCGCAATCCTGGCTTCCATTGCCTTGTTTTTAATGCCTTCGTGTTCAACGCTTTGGATGGCAGCCGGCCTGCTGTGGATCCTCGATGCGAGCATCAACATCAGCATGGAGCCGTTTCGCGCGTTTGTGGCCGACATGCTGCCCGAAGAACAACACACAAAGGGTTTTACCATGCAGAGTATGTTTATCGGTTTAGGCGCCGTCGTGGCTTCTGCGTTGCCTTATATTTTAACCAATTATGTAGGATTGGGCAAACTTGACGACTGTTCGGGCGTAAGCGCCATTCCGATGTCGGTAAAAATTTCATTTTTCATTGGCGCCGTGGCGTTTATCAGCGCGGTCGTGTACACGGTTTCTACCACGAAGGAGTACCCGCCGGTAGATATGGATCGTTTTAAAAAGGAGAAAGAGGAGAAAAAAGGGTTTTCAGTTGGGGTGTCAGAAATTTTGAATTCAATCCGCAACATGCCCGTTACCATGCGCCAGTTGGCCTTAGTTCAGTTTTTAACCTGGCCCGGCTTGTTTTTGATGTGGTTCTATTTCGGCGTGGCCATAACGCGCACCGTGTTTCATTATGACGACGGGTTGTCAAAATACGAGCCGTATTACCACCAATATAAATGCAGCGCAAAAGACGGTCAAACCGTTGATTTCCCGCAGCTTGTATCCTTAACCAAGGTAAAAGCAGCCGACCGGGTCAGCGTAGAAGCCTTGACACAGCAGTTCCAAACGCCACAGCAATTTGTCTCAGCCGTGGGTGAAAACGTAAAACGCCGTACCGATGGTAACGAATGGGGCGGAATATGTTTTGCCTTTTATTCCCTGATTACGTTTTTGGTCGCCTTTATTTTACCTGTCATTGCAAACCGTAGCAGCAAACGCGCAACCCATGCTTTGTGCCTGAGCATCGGCGCTTTGGGGCTATTCTCCGTCGGGTTTATCCACGACCAATACCTGTTGTTGCTGTCGATGACGGGCGTCGGGATTGCCTGGGCCAGTATTTTGTCGATGCCGTATGCCATGTTAGCGCCGGCATTGCCACCGGAGAAAACAGGTATCTACATGGGTATTTTCAACTTCTTCATCGTGCTGCCTGAAATATTGGCGACGCTTGGTTTTGGTTGGGTCATGGAGCATTTGTTGCACAACAACCGGGTGGCAGCGGTGACGGTCGGGGGGGCTTTGCTGACCATTGCAGCATTTTTGTGCCTGTTTATTCGGGAAAAGAAACCGGACTAAGTTGGGTTAGGGCATTTAAAAGGGTTCAAAATGGTCAGAAATGGCCATAGTGGGCAGTTATTTTAGTTTTAAATGCCATTTTTGAAACAATTTTTAAATTTTACCCTTCGGCGTTTCAAACTTTCCGTACTTTTGCGGGCCTTTTTGGACACATCCTGAAATTAAGTTTGAACCTTATTAATATTTGAATTGAACAATGGCAAAACGTAAAGTCACCCAAACGGAAAGCGTAATCGTAGAGGAAGTAAACGGAGGCGTATCTACGCAGGCTTTTTTTGAAAAATATCAGAATTTGATCCTGTACGCGATCGGCGCTTTGGCGCTCATCTTGTTGGGTTGGTGGTTGTATAAAAATATGATCGTTGCCCCAAAGCAAAAAGAGGCTGTTGCTTCTATGTGGCAGGCAGAACAACAATTCAGCCGCGACTCTTTTCAGTTAGCGCTGGAAAATCCGGGCGGCGGCTTTGACGGCTTTCTTGCTTTGGCCGATAAATACGGTGGCACGCCTGCCGGTAACTCTGCTAAATACTATGCCGGTGTATGCTATCTCCATCTTGGCGATTTCGACAATGCGCTCAAGTATTTAGGCGACTACAGTGCGGTGGGTGAAATGCTTCCTGCTGTTAAATATGGCGCAATGGGCGATTGCTATTCAGAAAAACAGGACTTCTCGAAAGCCCTCGATTATTATGAAAAAGCAGTGAACGGTACTACCAATGAAATTCTTGCGGCTTATTACCTGAAAAAATTGGGTATGTTGCAAGAACACCAGGGCAATAAAGACGCTGCATTGAAATCTTACGAGCGTTTGCGCAAAGACTACCCGAATCAACAGTCGCCTGACTGGCGCGATATTGAAAAATATATTTACCGCGCAGGCGCAGGTAAGTAATTTGACGGTGTTTCCGTCCTAAGGCAAAAAATAATTCGAGAGGCTGTATCACAAGCCAATAGCAAATCTGAAATATCAAATTATATTTTGAAAAAAGCAGATACTCATCAGATGGCTCTAAGTCATCAAATGAGTATCTGCTTTTTTCAAAATATAATTTGGCTTGGTGGAATCAACTGATCCTTATGATACACCTAAAATCTTGACTTAAGGTTTTCCAAAGCCCCAACGGGGCGAAATCATTAACACAGGGTAGCGCCCTGTGCTTCGAGGCCGCGCAAGACCTAAGCCCTGCAAGGTCGAAATCAAATCGCGCATTCCAGGGGTATAAAAAAAAATATAGCACGATATATACAAATCCTATACCTTTGCAGCGTTCCTCTATTCAAAAGATAGTCTCTCCACTATACTAAGATACGCAAAAAAGAAGTTTATCATCTTTATTTGCCTGTAACTTAGTCTGTTCGGCTTTTGCCCCTTGATTAAAGCCGGCGCAAATCAGTTATTTCTTATTTTAAACCATTCCGATATGAACACGACCTATCGTGCCGGTTTGTTGGCCATCATCCTCATAATTTTCACAGGCCCGCTTTTTGCTCAATCCGCAGGCGCTGATGATCTTGTCCGTGCCGACAAGCAATTTGATCTTTACGCTTATAATCTTGCCCTCCGAACGTATGATGAAGTGTTGCAAAAGGAACCAAACAACGCGCACGCCTTAGCGCGTATGGGCGACTGCAATTTTCAACTGAACAAACCGGATGCTGCGCTGGAATATTACCAGCGCGCCACACAGTTGCGCGATGCAGAACCGGAAGCAACGTTGCATTACGGCATTGCGTTGATGCAAACCGGGGATTATATCGGTGCAAAAAAACAGTTTCGCCTGTATTCAGACAACGGCCACCAAACGGTTGGGGATCATTACCTGAGTATGTGCGATTACGCCATTCAAACGTCTAAAAAAGATATAAACTACACGGCCAGAAACGAACCCTCGAATACCGATGCCGCTGATTACAGTCCGGCATTTTACGGCTCAAGGCTTGCCTTTAATTCTGCACGCACCGATATAACCCGCAAAATGCAGTCAAAATCAAATGCGGATTGGACCGGAAGCGCTTACAATCAATTGTTTGTTACCCAACGCAATCCGGAAGGCGGTTTCCTGCAAAAACCGGTGTTTTTGCACAGCGATTTGCAAAACGCATTTAATGAAGGCCCGGTTTCTTTCTCCGGCGATGGTAAAAAAGTCGCTTTTTGCCGCAATAACTTTATCAACGGTACCCGGCAAATTGCGGATAAAGGCATAAGCATGAGCCTGTACACCGCCGATGTGGATGCCAACGGCGTGTGGAGCAATGTAAAAGCCTTTCCATTCAACGGTTCCGATTATGCAACAGGTTTTCCATCCCTGTCAGCCGACGGTAAAACGCTGTTATTTTCTTCAAATCAGGACGGCGGATACGGCGGCTGGGATATTTATGTCAGCAACTTGAGTTCCAGCGGTTGGAGCACGCCACGCAACCTCGGCGCTCCCTTGAATACTCCGGGTAATGAAGTGACGCCGTTTTACGATGGCAAATACCTTTATTTTTCCTCTGATTGGCATGAGGGCTTGGGTGGTTTGGACGTTTTCCGCGCGGAATTAGGCCAGGCTGAAGTTAAAAACATCTATCAGTTGGGCGCGGGCATCAATTCTTCGCGCGATGATTATGGGTTTATTTACAATTCGGATCAGAACATTGGCTATTTGACGAGCAATCGCCCCGGCGGTCGGGGAAACGAGGACATTTGGCAGATCAATAAAAAGATCGTGGATGCGCCGGAAACAACGGCTGCCACAGCTGCTAAAGGCGGCGTTGCTCCACAAACGTACAGCACCATACAAAGCGTGGCTGCGGAACCCAACAGCGGCTACAACCATTTACTGGTTACGGACGACCAGGGCAAACCTTTGAACAATGTGGAAGTTGATTTCTTAGACTGCGGTTGTGGTACCGGTCGGACAGACGGCACGGGCAAGTATTATTTTGAAGCGCTTTCACGTCCGGTTGATTGTCATGTCGGTTTAACCCGCGAAGGCTATCAAGACGCTTCGATTGCTTTGTATAGTTTTGGCCAACAGAATGTTTTGGTGGCACTGACCAAAGATAAACGCCAGGAATACGTCGGAAAAGTGCTGGATTTGCGCACCAAAGATCCGCTTTACAGTGTAATCGTTCAATTCCAGATTCCGGGTACGGATCGCCTGATCCAGACCTCGACGGATAATGATGGCAGATATTCGGTGTTTGTGGAGACAGGCGTTGCATACGAAATGCTGTACACCAAGGAAGGATATGCCGACGCTAC
>JBAXTB010000139.1:0-13918 GCA_037130425.1 Bacteroidota bacterium | reverse complement strand
CAGGGCTTTATCCGCAAACCCACGGAGGCCGAAAACAAGGCATTTGAACAGCGGCTTGCCCAACTAAAAGGCGCTGCCGAACGCGGCGGACAAGCGGCCTGGATCAACATCGGCCCCTTTGAAACCTTTAATACCAACGCTGGCCCGGCGCCCTTGGCCAAATCCGAGCAGGCTAATGTGTACTGCATCGACCAGTCTTTTTCCAACCCCGATGTGGTGTATTGCGGCACGGAAGGCGCCGAAATTTTCCGCAGCAACGACCACGGCCAAAACTGGTTCTGCGTGTCGCGCGCGCTCGACATCACCTCGGTGACGGCCTTAGAAGTGCATCCGACCGATCCCAACATCGTGCTCGCGGGCGAAGGCAACCATATCCGGCGCAGCACGGATGGCGGCCAAAACTGGGAAACCGTGTTTGATGTGCAGGACGCTTCGCCCAATGAAATTTTGTTCAATCCCGCCGATCCTACAATTGTACTGGCGGCCACCTGGAAAGGCCTGTTTCGCAGCACCGACGGCGGTTCCACTTGGGCAAATATTTTCCCGGAAGCCTGTTACGACATCGAGTGGAAAACCGACGATCCGAACACGCTTTTTGCCGTGCGCAACGACCCGCAGGAGCGCATCTGCCGCTTTATCCTGTCTTCAGATCAGGGCCAAACCTGGACGGTACAGGACAACGGCTGGTATAGTTCCACCGATTCTGCCCGTACCGACGGCGGCGCGCGGATTGCGGTTACAAAAGCCGATCCGAACCGTGTGTATGTCATCCTGATCGGAGAAGCCAAAGCGGGCGATAACGGATTTATCGGTTTGTATCGTTCCGATGACGGTGGCCAAAGTTGGATGTTACCCAATCCTCCTGCCGGCGGCCCGTTTGTGGATATGGTTCACCCAAACATGGCTTCTTTAGGAACCGATGGTTCTGGTTTTCACCAAGGATATTACAACCTCGGTTTAGACGCTTCCGACACCAATCCGGATGAATTGTTGGTTGGTTTTCTCAAACTCTGGCGCTCTTATAACGGCGCGACTTCCTTTGAATGCATCGGCGGGTACTGCGGCAACGCGTTTAATTATGTACACCCCGATTGCCAGGAAATTGAAATCAACGGCGATGACATTTGGATGACCAGCGACGGCGGCATCGAGTATTCAACTGATTTTTTTGCCACGCACTTTGCCCGCAATCGCGGCATTACGAGCTCCGATTTTTGGGGTTTCGGCAGCGGCTGGAACGACGATATTTTGGTGGGAGGCCGTTACCACAATGGCAACACCGTTATTACTGAAACCTGGGAGCCGGGTGAATCGCTGGGCCTTGGCGGCGGTGAAGCCTCCACGGGTTATGTGAATCCAAGCGCCGAACGCGAAGCCTATTTTTCCGACATTGGCGGCCGCGTGATTCCGGTGCAGCAAAACGGTTTTGTAGAATCGGTGGCCGTCGGCAAATTCCCCAATGAGAGTTATTACGACGCAGAAAGCGGTGAAATGGAATGGGATCCGCGCTGCTGGAATGTGTTTTATGTGACCAACGAAAACAAAATCTGGAAAACGCAAGACGGCGGTTCGTCCTGGACGGAATTATACGCCTTCGGTACCGACGTAAACGCCCGCGCCATGGGTTTTGAAATCAGCCGCAGCAATCCCGACGTGATGTACCTGTTTCAACGGGCTGCCTATTCCTGGGATCCCGGTATCTTGTGGAAAACCGTGGATGGCGGCCAAAGCTGGAATCAACTGCCCCTGCCAACCGGATATGCCCGGCGCATGTTGTTGACCCTCAATCCGGAAGACGAAAATACCGTATGGGCAGCCTATCCCGACGGCAACAATGGCGAAAAAATATTCAAATCGACCGACGGCGGCCAAAGCTGGCAAAACCTGAGTACCCCGGCCCTCAACGACGAACATATTTCCTATATCATGCATCAAGGCGGCACCGACGGCGGGGTTTACCTCGGCACTTACCGCACAATTTGGTATAAAAATAACCAGATGGCAGAGTGGTTTCCCTACAACGACGGCCTGCCAAAAAGCATTTCGACCTGCATTTTGCGGCCTTTTTACCGCGACGGAAAATTACGACTGGGCGCTTACGGCAAAGGAATATGGGAAGCGCCGTTTTTTGAAGCATCCCGCCCCGTAGCGCAGCCGATGGTCATCAAACGCTTGACCGCCTGTCCCGGCGATACCTTGCAATTCGACGATTATTCCATGCTCCGGCACGCGGGCGCGACCTGGAACTGGGCATTTCCTGGCGGGACACCTGCTACGGCGACCAGCCGGAACCCACGGGTAATCTATAACACGCCAGGCGCCTATTCCGTAACCCTTAGTGTGAGCAACGCGGCGGGTACTTCTACCAAAACAGTAGAACAAATGGTTGAAATACAGGATTTTATAAAAAATGATTTACCAGTTCAAAACGATTTTTCCCACGGTCTTGACAACCTGACCTTAGTGAACCCAGATGGCGGCCTCACCTGGGAGCCGGTTGTGTTAACCACTTGCAACCCGGCGGGCGACACCGCTTACTTTGTCAACAACTTCATTTACAGCAATTATGGCCAGGACGAACTCCTGTTTCCCGTTAATCTGGATTTGACGCAAATCGCAAACGCAACCCTTTCATTCCGTGTGGCCTACGCCCCTTATTATGACGGCAACGCGTTTATTGATTCATTGAAAGTCTTGATTTCAGACAATTGCGGCTCTAATTTTAAATATATTTTCCGCAGTGGCGGCGAAGCGCTCAGTACCACCACTACCGGCCTCGGACCGAATAACTTGTATGAGATCGAAGCCTTTAGTCCTGCCTCTTGCGAAGAATGGCGGAATGTGAGCATCGATCTGTCGGCCTATTCCGGCAAATACGTGACCATTAAGTTCCTGAACCAATCAGGCTACGGCAACAACATGTACCTCGATGACATCAACCTGAATGGTCAGGCGGTTGTGCCTACGCATACGCCCGCGCAGGTAGGTAAAATATCGGTGCAGCCCAACCCGGCATCAGGTACAGCGCGCATCGTCGGCATGTCCGAATCAGATCAGGATGTGGAGATTTCCTTGCAAAACACGGCCGGGCAGTTGTTGTGGCACACGCATACGCACGTAAGCGCGGGCGCTTGGGCGCAAGCCTTGCCGGTGGCGGGATTGCCGACGGGATTGTATTGGGTGAAAGTTGGGGGAGAAATGGGAGAAGGAAAGGTGATGAAGTTGGTGGTAAAAAGGTAAATGTTAACAATTCACAAATCCCAAACAATCTTCCACTTAACCCTGTGACCTAAAAACGCCCTCCGCGTATAAAGATAGTCTTTACGAATCGCGTAAGGGCAAGGCAATAAAGGAAGATTGTTTTCATTTGGTTTTTTGGGGTTTAGCCGTTTATGCGCAATGCATAAACGGCTTTTTTGTTGTGAACGTATGGATGGCGCAGGCATCGGTGTTTGCTTGGATTGGCCCGCGTTTGAAGATGAAACGGGTTTCTTTGGATTTACCCTACCGGGTGGGGATTTTTTTTGAAGGCCGAGCGCGAGGGAATGGGACGCGGATGACACAGATTTAAAAGGATTTTTGCCGCTTGCGAGGGGAGGACACGGATAAACGCGGCCTTCGGACACAGATTTATCCGTACTTGAGATCAGGTCATCTGTGTTGCTTGCATCCTGTGATCTGTGTTACCCCCCTCGCAAGCGGAAAATCCTTTTTCAATCTGCGTCATCCGCCCCCCATCCCCCTCCCAAAGCGCGTATTTTTTCTGTTTTTGTCGTTGGTCGCTTAATTACAAGCATTAGTCGCCACCCAGTACCCCGTTGGTACGAGGCCTGGAACGCGGCTTGCTGAATAAAGCGTTGTTCTGCATCATTAATCGGTGTAAAATTTTACATTTGCACGACACCCGATTATCTCCAAATTTTAAACAATAAACTGAATATGGCACAGTCCGGATTTTTTAACCGTTTAACCCCGTTTGGCCGCTTGGTCGTGGCTATTTTATTTGTTTTTGGCGTATGGGGCCTCAAGTGGCTCGTACTCGATAGTGGATATATTTTGAAAAAAGCAACCGTAGCCTCTGCGGAAATTGAAAAGGTGGCCCTGCCCGACGCCGCCCGAACCAGTGGCGCCTCTGTAGCGCCTGTACCCATGCCTTCATCGTCTCCTGCTAAAGTGGGCGGCCCGGAAGTGCGTTGGCTCCTGTGGGCCTGGAATGCGCAGATGGGACTGATGTTCGCCAACGGCGGCGCGGAAACCACTGAAGGTTCGCTGATGGCTAAAAACGGCGTGAACCTGCACCTCACCCGCCAGGATGACGTGCCGCAAATGCAGGCCTCGCTGATCAAATTTGCCGGCGCGTATAAAGACGACCCTAATACCAAAGAAGGTACCCATTTTGTGAGCATTATGGGCGACGGCGCGGCGGCGTTTTTGGCTGGCGTAAATCCTGAGTTGGAACGTCTCGGCCCCGATTATCGCGCCCAAATTATTTACACCTGCGGTAAATCGCTCGGCGAAGACAAATTCATGGGGCCGCCGGAATGGAAAGAAAACCCGCAGGCTGCTCGCGGGGGCGTATGCGCGGCCGTATTGCGCGACGGCGACTGGAACATCGTCATCAAATGGTGCTCCGACAACGGCATTAAAGTAAATCCCGACGAAACTACCTACGACCCCGAAGCCATGAACTTCGTAGCCGCCGATAACTACCTTGACGCCGGTGAAAAATACATCAACGGCTACTCCGAAGAGCGCGATGTGGTGCGCAACGGGCAACGCGCAGGCGAAAAGAAAAAAGTGGCCGTGAACAGCGTTACCACCTGGACGCCCGGCGACGTAAATGTAGCCGAGAAAAAAGGCGGATTGGTAAGCATTGTATCTACCAAAGAATACCGCAGCCAAATGCCTTGCGTAGTCATTGGCATCAAAAAATGGATGGAAGAAAACCGCAAAACGGTTGAAAACATGATCTTATCCATTGGTCAGGGCGGCGACCAGGTAAAAGCCAATCCGGCAGCCCTCGACAAAGCAGGCGATATTTCCGCCAAGGTGTATAATGAGGAGAACAAAGATTACTGGGTAAAATACTACAAAGGCACAACCGTAGCCGATAAGCGCAACCTCGTGGTGGAACTGGGCGGCTCAACTGTACACAATGTGGCCGACAACCTCGAAATTTTCGGCCTCAATGAAGGCAGCACCAACGTGGTGAAAATCGTGTACAAACTTTTCGGCGATATCGTCGTAAAACTGTACCCTAAACTGGTTCCTTCTTACCCGTCACCCGACCAAATCATTGACGTAAGTTACCTGCGCAACGTAGCGTCCGGCCACAAATCCGACGTAACCGTGGCTGAAAAACCGAAGTTTAACGCTGATCAGAACGTGACCCAAAAGGTATCGGAAAAATCGTGGAACATCGAGTTTGAAACCGGCAGCGCCACCTTAACCCCGGCCGCCAAACAAGTGCTTGAAACACTGTTTAACGACCTCGTAGTGGCAGGCGGCCTGAAAGTAGAGGTACACGGCCATACCGACAATGTGGGTGATCCCGCAGCCAACATGAACCTGTCTGAAAAACGCGCTTTTGCCATCCGCAAATGGCTGGAAGACAAATCGCCCAGCAACTTCCCCGAAGGCCGCGTGAATGTATTTGCCCACGGCCAAAGCAACCCGGTTGCTCCGAACGACACCCCGGTGGGTCGTGCGAAAAACCGGCGGGTGAATATTGTTTTAGGGAAATAGTGATGGAATTCGATGCCGCTTGCGAGTAGGGGACACAGATGACACAGACCTTCGGACACAGATTTATCCGTTCTTGGGATCAGGTCATCTGTGTTGCTTGCATCCAGTCATCTGTGTCTTCCCCTCGCAAGCGGCAATAAAAAGACCCTTTTAAACTTGTGCCCGCAGCGTCGGAATCCCTTGCATTCGGCAAAAACATCTTCAACCCAACCAAAATGCTCAACCAATTCAAAAAAATATTCGTCCCCAACGCCCGCATGGCGCAATCCCCCTACCTGATGCTCATCGTCGTACAGGTAGTACTCGCCCTTGGGCTTTGGATGTTCAGCAAGTCGGAGTTACTACCGACACCCGTTGAAATATTCGCCGCGCTCAGTCGCCTCGTTTCGGAAGACGGCCTGATTCAGGAACTCGTAACCAGCACGGCGCTCAGCCTGGAATCCATGCTGATTGCCACGATCATTTCCTTGTTGATTTCCTACGCGACCGTTATGCCGTTTTTCCGGCCCCTGGCGTTTTTGGTATCTAAAATGCGGTTTTTGACCTTGGTCGGTCTTTCCCTGGTATTTACACTGATGACTTCGGGCGGGCACCAACTGAAAGTATCGCTGCTGGTTTTCGGCATCACGGTGTTTTTCGTAACTTCGATGGTTTCGGTGATTCGTTCCATTCCGAAATACGAATTTTACCACGCGCGCACGCTCGGATTTCCCGAATGGCAGGTGGTTTGGGAAGTCATTATTCTGGGTCGTTTTGATCAGGTATTCGAAGTGGTGCGCCAAAATTTCGCCATTGCCTGGATGATGCTGACCATGGTAGAGGGCATTTCCCGCGCCGAGGGCGGTATCGGAACCATGTTGCTCAACCAAAATAAACACTTTCACCTTGATGCGGTGTTTGCCATTCAATTGGCCATTCTCACGATGGGTATTCTGCTCGACTGGCTCTTAGGCAAAATGAAAATCCTGTTCTGTCCTTATGCCAACTTACAACTCGAAGAAGAACTTTAACCAAACACCAAACAAACCATACCATGAATACTTATATAAAAGGGGAAACAATCCTGAAGGTTGAGAACGTCGACCTTGAATTAGACGGCAAAATGATTCTCCGCGATGTAGACGTGGAAATCAAAGACGTCATTCGCCCGGGCGGACCGGTGCAAGGCCAGATTGTCGGCTTTGTTGGCCCTTCCGGGATCGGCAAAACCAAGTTTTTTGAAATTTTAGCCGGCCTGATTCATCCCACCAGCGGTCAGGTGTTGCTCGGTTCGCCCTTGACGCCCGTGCAAGTAGGGCGCGTAGGCGTTGTGCAGCAAAACTATCCGCTGTTCAACCACCGCACCGTGCGCGGCAACCTTGATGTAGCGGCCGCTCGCATCACCCCGAATTCAGCTGAACGAAAAGCAAAAATTGAAGACTTGCTCAAGCGTTTTCACCTTGAACAACAAGGAAATGCGTACCCGGCCCAATTGTCGGGCGGACAAAAACAGCGGGTGGCCATTGCGCAGCAAATGCTTTGTTCCGATCGCTTTTTGCTGTTCGACGAGCCGTTTAGCGGCTTAGATATCAACATGATACAAGAGGTGAGTGACATGATTTGTCAAATTGCTTCGCTGCACGAACACAACACCATCATCATCGTTTCGCACGATATTGTATCAACAGCGGCCATTGCTGATACCGTGTGGGTCATGGGCCGCGATCGGGATGACAAAGGGAATATCATTCCCGGCGCACGCATCAAGTACGAATACGACCTCTGCGCCAAGGGACTGGCCTGGGATAAAGACGTGCGTGAAAAGCCGGAATTTGTAAGCATGATTAATGAAATCCGCGGGTTGTTTAAGGATTTGTAATGCTTACAATCTGTTTTAAAACAGTTTCTTAATGCTCTGCTTCTAAATACAGCTCTTCCGTAAACAACGGCGTTTCAGTCACCGCCTCAATGTCAATCGTCACGTCAATGGTATCGAACCAGTTTTTGTTGCGCAGCCCGAAATAATACGTGCCCTCCAACGGACTGTAACGCCGCTGGGTATCTACGCTCAAACCTGCCTGATAAATGAAGGTATCGTAAGGCTTCCCTTCGTTGAATTTGGGCAGGTTTGCGCCGTCGAGCAAGGCGTACTCCACGTCGGCGCCTGAACTTTGCACCGACATATCAATGGCCATACCGAGGGCGTAAATCGCCAGGGCGCTGGTAGGTTCGTAGCCCAGTAGTTTGGTCGCACCCGCTTTTAATACGCCGGTGAGTTTGCCTGCATCCTGGCGCCGGGCGTCCTGTGTGGCCTGGCCCACCGAAATGCGATAAGCCCAGCGCACGGTATTGGGCGGCAGCGTAAACTGGTAAGCGTTGGTGGATTTGCCCAAGCCCAATTTTCCGGCGTCTACTGTCACTTGCCCGCCAAGCGCAACCAGTTCAGTCTTTTTGCCGTTCGGTATCGGCCTTCGTGCAATATGGTACAGCGGATTTTGTTTCCAGTCCCAGCCGATACGCGTGTTGAGTTTGGCATTTTCCGGGATGCCGGGCGTGCGCGCAAGGGTAAAACGGCATACTTTTTTGCCCAATCCAGCCTCGGTGATACGCAGCAGGTACAGACCCGTCTGTGGCGCCGTGATCGTTTTGCGCAACATTGTATCCAACTCATAACTGCGGAACAGCGACTGGTCGGGGTATTGCAAAAACTCCACAACCTTCAGGCGGCGCCCCGTGAGTAATTGCACATGCAAGTCGATTTGGTCGCCTTCGGCAAAAGCGTAGGCATACTCGTTGGTGCCGTCCACTTTGAAGGTTTGGTCGGCGACCGGGATGGGTTGGGTATGCCCGATAATCGGGATCGCGAGGAGGATGAAAAATAGTCGGTTCATTTTTATGTTGTATTGGGTAAGTAGGGGCAAAAGTAGGGAGTTTTGGATGGAGGATTTGGGATTAGCGGTATATTTGTGAAGTATCGGGAACGTAAAAAATGAAGGCAACCAGGTTGTCTCATAAGTTAACGCAAGATTTTTTTGCCAAATAAAAAGTTGAAATCGCGCCCAATTGTCGGGGTGACTGGGAGTCACCCCGACAATACGCTCGGTCGTCCAAAATATTGAAACGGTACAAATAACCTTACCCAACCATTCTTATGCGGCTATTCCTCCTAATCACCGTCCTCACCACCTTTTACGCTCAAAACATAATCGCCCAGCCCGATTACGAGCTCCTCACGCAGGCTTCTATTTCCTATTGCCATGGAAATACGCGTAAATGTATCGGCCAACTGGAACAATTTCGGCTAAATTACCCTTACGACCCGCTTTGGGGCGAAGTCACCTTCCGTTTGGGCGAATTGTATACAGAGATGCAAAACTTTCATCCGGCCATCAGCGCGTTCAAAGCGGTGCTGACTTTGCCGCCCGATAATATGAATGATTTTCGAGCAGGCGAGGAATTTCACCCTAACCTTGATTCAATCAAATCCTACTTCGATCCGGAAAAGGAATCTACCTGCCAACCAATTGTAAATAGCCAGTGGGATAAGGATCTTCAACGGAAGGCTTGCTCAGCGCTGGCCGATTTATACATTTATCGGGAGCAATACGACAGCAGCATTTATTATCTTAACCTCGAAATCCAAAAATATGCGTACACAAGTTGCGGGAACGGATACCGTGCCGACCAGGCATCCTGTAAATTTGAAATCGCCAAAATTTATTTGCTGGAGAAAGATACAAGCCGGGCGCTCGGGGCTTTGTTCGATCGAATTTTATTTACGGATTATCCCCAAAGAGCGGAACAACTGTTAATTGACCTGCTGCAAACCCTTTACAGTGCGGAGGCCATTCAGGTCGAATTGGATAAAGCGATTAACGAGGCTTATATTTATCAAAAAAACGGCTGGGATTACCCGCATGTTACGCTTTTCGGATTTGAATTGAAGGAAGGAGATTTGGGCGATATGAAGGATACGGAACAATTTAGGGCTTATTTGCGGAAAAGTAAGTGGGTGAGGCAGTTGCGGCGGGGGTAGTTCTTTGAGACCAAGCGTGGCAAAAATATTAGTTGCACGCTCCGTATTGGCTTATTTTTAAGAAAAACCCCTATCTTTGAATATAAAAACGTGACTTATGTCTGCTGAAGCAAAAAAACTTGAACTCATTATGTGGATCAGCGTGTTGAAAGATAAAAGTGTGTTGGAAAGCCTATTGGTACTCAAGGAAAAAACAATGCAGTATCAAAAAACAGGTCGACAAGCGGGTTGGGCAAAACACATGATTAAGTATGTAGCGCCTGATTTTGACGAAACCCCCGAGGGATTTGAAGACTATTTGATGCCCAAAGTGATTTTGAAATAATGGCAAAGGATGTATTTCACGCTTGCGTTCGAGAGGCGCTCGAAAAAGATGGGTGGTCCATCACACATGACCCCTATACGATTAAAGTTGGAGAGATTCCGATGGAAATCGATCTGGGCGCTGAAAGATTGATTGCAGCAGAGCGCGGTACGGATATAATTGCAGTGGAAATTAAAAGTTTTATTGGCCGATCACCCGTACATGATTTTCATGAAGCCATAGGACAGTTTGGGAATTATCGGAGCGCGCTCAGATTTAAAGAACCTGAACGATTGTTGTTTCTTGCTATTCCGGAAGAGGTGTTTTTAAACTTTTTTCAACGCCCTTTTGTTCAAATTCGATTGGAAGAAGAAAATATTAAACTCCTTGTCTTTGACCCTTACCTAAACATCATTTCAACATGGATAAGATAAACCAATACAGGTCAATCATAAAAAAGGCTTTAGAAACTTACCTCAGCAGCGTCGGAACCAATACTGATGAAGCCGATTCCGTTGATCTTCAATTGCTTTTTGACGATATTCATAACCATTATCAGGTACTAATGGTTGGCTGGGAAAACCACAAGCGCGTTTATGCTCCAATTTTTCACCTGGATATAAAAGATGGCAAGATTTGGGTGCAACAGAATGTATCTGACTACGATCTGATTCAACAGATTATGGACATGGGTGTACCACAAACAGACATCGTACTCGCATTTCAATCCTCCTTATTGCGGCAGTTTTCCGGTTTTGCCGTAGCCTGATATTCCGTAACCCTACGCGGGCATCAACGCCAAATCTTCCACCGCGCGCTCCAAAAATGCCGGAATAATCGTGTCGTATGTGCGCTGGATCTTAAGCGGGTTCGCCAAATCCCGGATCATGCGGTCGTAACGCGCCTCGCCGTGTTCTTCCACAACCGACTTTTTGCGCGCTTCTTCCTTGAAATTTTCCAACAAACCTTCCGGATCGGCTTCCGGGTGAAACTGCGTGCCGATCATGTATGGACCAAATCGAACGGCCATCAGCGCACGCTCGTATTGCACGTGCGGGCGCAATTTTTCCAAACATAAAATATGAGCGCCCATCGCTTTCATACGTTCCTGGTTCGGTTTCACCACCTGGTAACGCCGGAAATCCGCAATGTAAAACGGGTCGGGCAAACCTTCAAATAATGGTTCTTCTTTGCCCCAGCGCGTGCTGTGAACCGGATAGGTACCGAACGACATTTTGTAGCGCTGCGTCACCTCACCGACGCCAAAATAATGACAGGCCATTTGAAACGAATGGCAAATAAAAAAGCAATGTTTTTTCGGCTCTTCCTTCAAATTGTACTGCCACAGCTGCTCAATTAAGTTAAAATACGGCTCGTACCAAGGGCCGTCGTTCAACAACGGATCGCCCGGACCGCCCGAAAACACATAAATATCGTAGGAAAGATCCGGAATCTCCGTCTTTGCCCGCACATCAAAATGATCGAACCGGAGCACGTTCACATAACGCGCAAGGATGGACTTTAACATCGGAATACCGCGGTTGGTTTCACCGTTGTACATGTCGACAAGGGCTGCACGTAGCATAAAATATCGCTTTAAAATGAGTGTCTACTAAAAACCGGACGACAGGATGAATATGCCCTCGCAATGGGTTTTCCACAAATGATCTTGAACATTCGATGCATTTATACAAAACCAATTGCTTTGGCGTATGAAGCAAAGATCGTACTTTAAACGTTTATTTAACAAGGGGGTAACAGGAATTATGTAGTTTTGTCCCCCCAAAGACCAGAAAGAATTGACAACCAAACAATTAAAATATGAAATTTGTCTCCGAAGAAGTAATTGACCAACAAGTTGACGCCTTAGACAACTATACCGATGAACAGTACGAAAAACAAATGGAGGCTTTTTCGAACGCCCAACCCGTTGTGTTTTCCTGGCTTTTCAGCGAACATTTCGACCTGCTCACGGAAGATGAGAAAGGCTTCATGCAGTACCTCGCCCTCATCATCTGGAACGCGATTGTAAAAACAAACGGCGGCCCTACCGCACCGGTTTCAGAAGACGCGCTGGGCGCCGCAGAAGAACGCAACTACGAAATACTCGAAAATAGCAACGCCAAGAATTTCCGCGATCGGCTCAATCCGTTTTTCGACAATACGCCGCAGGAAGAATTGCTGGCTTTTGCCGAAGAAGCCGTGCTGGAAGACGAAGACGAGCAGGATGCCATCGTGACCAAAGAAGGCCGCGAACTGATTTTTATTGCCCTGAAGTCGATGATCGACACGGTTGCGCAGTAATCCATTCGAAACATGTTAGTACCCGAAGCCGCCGCGCTCCTGTACCGCGAACTGATCAAAATTGCCGCACACGCGTCCTGGTCGCACCGGGAGCAGGTGACGGCCTTGGCGACATTGCAGGAACGGCTGTTTTTTGAACTGACCAAGCAGGAGCAATTAGCGTTCAGCACGTTGTTTGCCCGCATCAGTTACGCCGGGCATTTGTACAATATGCAGTCGGCCACGCTGCGCCTCGTACACGGGTTCAGGCGCACGGCCGCGCGGGTGCGCGACGGCATTGCGGCTACGGAGCAGGATATGTTGTTGGGTATCAGCGCAATAGCCGAAACAGTGTTGCTCAGCAGCCAGGTGGCGATTCCATCGGATGTGCTGGAATACCTCGCGCGCCGCAATCACAGCGCACAGCCCGGAGTCAGCGCCGAACTGTGGGAATACAAATCCCGGGCGCGGGTGGTGGCGGTGCAGGATTTTCCCGACGACAACTACCTGCTCGCCATTGACGAGGAAGACCCGGCGCAACCCGTTAAAGTGCGCTACGGCCTGCCCGATCGCAATGAAAATTTCAACCCGACCATCCAGATTATCCGAAAGGTGTTCGGCTTTCCCGTGACGCTCAATTTGTTGGAAGTCGATATTGACCGCTTGGGATTTTACCGGCCCCGCATTTTTGTGGTGGAACCGGATTATTTGATGGATGTGTCGGCTATTTCCGAGTGTTTCAAGGAATATGGCGCCGAACCTTATTATTATTTGGCCAAAAAATTCCTGCCCTACGAAACCACCGAGCCGATTTTGCTGGGAAATATCGCCAACTTTTTCCTGGATCGCCTGCTTACCGAACCCGATGCGAGTTGGCAAACGCTGTTTCGCGAAAGTTTCCGCATGTTCCCCTTCGCCTACGCTCCCATGAACGACAAGGCCGTGCGCGAACTCTCCGGCAAGGCCCAAAAACACTATATCAACCTGAAAGCGATGGCTTCCGGCGGATTCGCCCAACAAGGCATTGAGCCGGAAAACAGCATTTTGGAGCCTACTTTTTTCAGCGAACAATACGGCATTCAGGGGCGACTTGACTTGTTTTACAAAACCGATGAAAAAGCGGCGATTGTGGAATTAAAAAGCGGAACGCCTTTTAAACCAAATAGTTACGGCATCCAGCGCAGCCATTTTACCCAAACCTTGTTGTACGATTTGCTGGTGCGCTCGGTGTTCGGCAAACAAACGGATCCAGTCAAGTACATCCTTTATTCCGGCGCCGACATTCAGCACCTGCGTTTTGCACCCACCGTGGCTCCCGAACAATGGGAAGCCCTGCAACTGCGCAACCAACTCATCGCGCTCGAACGCCTGCTCGGCACCATCCGGCCCGGCGATGTGCAGGTGCCTGTTTTTGCCAAATTGCGCGCCGCCGCCGCCGAGGGCAAAGGCTTTTTGCAACGCGATTTTTCCCGTTTTGAAACCGTCTATTCCAACCTGAGCACCCCGGAGCGCAAGTATTTCAACGCCTATTCCGGCTTCATCGCCCGCGAACAATGGTTAGCAAAAGCAGG
>JBAXTB010000138.1:0-13931 GCA_037130425.1 Bacteroidota bacterium | reverse complement strand
ATTGCAACGTCCTTTATTAAAAACGAAACGATTCAAAATAAAGTTGAATCTATTTGTAGGTCAAATGGAACAAAGGCTCCTATTAGGTTTATGATGAGCTGCCTGTTGGCAAAAACCCACAGACCTGAATTGGATATTCGTAAACCCTATACTGAAATTGAGGGCGAAGGGACGTATTCAGGACGTTACTATGATGAGGCGTATATACAAAGTTTTATAGTTGAACATAAACTTCCTTGTAATCCTACTACAGCATTTTTAACACCGGCCTTTCGAACAAATAGTAGATTAATTGAGCCCGGACTCGAATTAAATGGTAGGCCCAAAGATTTATATGCACTAGTAATTGATTTGGTTCATGTTGTTTACCAAAGCGAAGTCGATCCGCAAGACCTGCTTAGGGAAATAATTAGGGTATTAATCATAATCAAACACGAGGATGAAGGCCGGATGGAACAGCTTCTTTCTAACTTTCGCCGGTCTGATGATGCATTACCGCTTTCATCAGAGCAGATCGTAACCTTATTACAACAACACCTTTCCAGTAAACACTCAAGCAGATTGCCGGTATTAATGGTATCTGCCGCTTATATGTCAGTACGTAATAAAATTGGCGAGAAGAACCTGCCACTTGAGTCCCATACCGCTGCAGATAGCCAAACTGGAGCGCTTGGTGATCTTGAAATTTCACTTATAAATGACGCGCGGATCCTGACATGCTACGAGATGAAGGATAAAAAAGTTACGATAGATGACATTAATCACGCGTTGAGTAAAGTTGCAGGCGTTCCCTCTAAACCAGATAACTACATTTTTATTACAACTGATGTAGTTGAAAAAGATGTAGAAAATTACGCTCGTTCAATTTACGAGCAATCCGGTATTGAAGTTGTAATACTCGATTGTATTGGGTTTGTTCGGCATTTCCTTCATTTTTTCCATAGAGACCGATTAGCCTTCCTCAATATTTATCAAGAGCTGGTTTTGTCGCAACCGATTAGTGCAGTTGGACAACCTTTAAAAGAGTTGTTTTTAACCTTGAGACGGGCAGCGGAGACGGAATAGGCCCTTATCCCACATCCGCCCGCAACACCTCTAACGGCGGCTTTTGCACAACTTCTCTTGTATTAAACAACCCGATAACCACAGTCAACAAGGTAATTACCGCAAAGGTCGCCAACAGCGGCCACCATTCGGGCGAAAACGGAATGTGGAACGCAAAATGCGCCAAAGCCCAGGCGCCCGCCACAGACAATCCGATGCCCGCCAAACAAGCCAGGGCGCCCAAGAGGAAATACTCAATGGCGTTGATGGTTAATATTTGCCGACGACTCGCGCCCAACGTACGCAGGAGCACACTCTCGCGGATACGCGCGTATTTGCTTTGGTAAATTGAACTGATAAGCACTAACAAGCCGGTCAATATGCTGAATAAGGCCATAAACCGGATCACAAAGGATATTTTACCCAGCACCTCATCCACCGATTTCAGGATCTGCGTCAGGTCGATGGCCGAAATGCCGGGGTAACGCCGCACAAGGGTGGATTGAAAAGCGGCCGACTGCTCGGCGCTTTGTACCCGCGACACGATGACGTGAAACTGCGGCGCTTTTTCCAACACGCCCTTGGGGAACAGGATCATAAAGTTTGTCTGTATGCGTCCAAAATCCACTTTCCGAACGCTGCCGACCTCCGTTTCCAAGCGCGCGCCTTGCACGTTGAACACCATGCGCGTGCCGATTTTGGCCTTCATGCTTTTTTGCAAATTGTCGGAAATGGATATTTTGATGGGCTGACCAGGCTGGTGTACGCCTTCCCAGGTTCCCTCGGTAATTGTTTCGGTATCAATCAGCGTATCGCGGAAGGTGACGCGGTATTCGCGGTCCCATACCCATTTGGGCATGGCCGTTGTGCTGTCGGCCTCGTCCTGCGCCTTGGTGCGCCCGTCGATGGTTTCCACGCGGGTGGTCACGATGGCCACTTGTTGCAGCAGCGGCATTCCATTGGCTTGTACTAAGGCCGCCACGCTGTCTTTTTCATTGGGTTGAATGTCAAACAACACCATATTAGGCTGGTTGCCGCTGCCCGAAAACTCCACCTGCCGAAGCAGCATGTTCTGGATCAAAAACAGGGTTGATAATAACATGGTACCTAAGCCGATGGTTACGACCAACAGCACGGTCTGGTTTTCCGGCCTAAACAGGTTAGCGATGCCCTGACGCCACACATAACTCCATTTTTTCGGGAAAAAACGCCGCAACAAAGTCGTTAATCCAAGCGCAATGCCGAACAAAACACCAAACGCCACCAAAATACCCCCCATAAAATACAGGGTTTGCTTCCAATCGCCGATCAGCCACCAGGTAAACCCGAACAAAGCCAGGGTAATCAGCGCATATACGCCCCAACGCAGCGGTCGGTTGCTTGTTTCTGTATCTTCAAACGAGGCGCGCAGCGTGCGCAGGGGCGAGGCTTTTAAAATGCTCGACAAAGGCAACAGCGCAAACAATATTGCAATGGTAAGTCCCAACAGTACACCTTGCACTAAGGCAATTGGGGAAATATCCGTGCTTACCGTGTCAATTGGCAGCAGGTCTTTTGCCAACCAGGGCAGTATTTTTTGAATCAATGAACCCAGCACCGCGCCGGCCAATGCGCCAATGAAACCAATGCCCGCCACTTGGGTCAGGTACACATAAAAGGCTTTGCGGCCGCTGGCGCCCAGACAACGCAGGATGGCCACGGTAGGCAATTTGTCTTTAATGTAAATATGCACCGCGCCCGCCACGCCGATACAACCAAGCAGCAAGGCGATGAAGCCGACCAAATTCAGAAACGTGGAAAAACTCCCGAAGGCCGTACCAATGCTTTTTTTATTCGAAGCCACTGTTTCCCATTGCAAATTGGCCTTGTCGATCGGCTTTTCAATGGTTTTGACAAATGCGTCTACATCGGTTGTTTCCGGAAATTTAAAATAATATTGATACCAAACCCGGCTTCCTGTGGTCACCAAACCCGTAGAATCCAGCCATTCAAACGGAATAAACGCCACGGGCGCAATAGCCGAACCGATGCCCGCCCGGCCTGGCCGCGAAAGCAAATCGCCTTCAATGCGGAAGGATTGTCCGCCAATGACTGCTGTATCGCCCGCATTCAGGTTAAATTGTAGCATCAAGCCATGTTCCACCAAGGTATTCTTGGCGTTTCGGTAGGTTTTCCAGGAATCTTCCGGTATGCTTTTCCAAGTCCCAAAATAAGGATAACCGCCTTCTGCCGCCCGAATCATGGTGAGTCGGGTACCGCCGTTTTTAGGAAAATACACCATCGACAACAGGTTGTACACCCGCGAGCGCTGCACGCCCGGTTGCGATGTAATGCGGGCCATGACGGAATCCGGCAATGGGGTGTTGCCTTCCACCAGCAGGTCGGCGCCGAGCAGCGTTTTGGCCTCCCGATTAATGTCGCTCGTAAGGTTGATGCTAAACGAACGCACGGCGGTCAGCGCCGCAATACCGGCTACGATGGCAGAAATAAACAACAGCAGGCGGGCGCGGTTTCGACGGCTGTCGCGCCAGGCCATTTTCAGGACAAAAGACATAAATAGATTGCGCGGAATCAGGTCCGCTTCCGGTGGAAAAGCTGGAATGGAACGGTAAAGTTCAGTGGAAAAACAAAATTCAGCGCAATGCGTTGGCGAAAGCGGCTTGTTTTTCGATCAACGTGGGGGATTAGAAGATTGACGCGGGGAATTAAGGGAGCGATGCGCGCATCTTTGAACACCGATCGTCATTGCTGCTAAAAAAATCGAGGCGCCAACCCCAATGGTCGACGCCTCGATTCATCTAAAAACTAAACTTGAATTACTGCTTTCCAGCCAATGCATCCAACTTAATCATATCCCGGATAATCCGGTATGTTTCATATAGTTGGATGTCTTTCTTTTTGTCTTTAATCCAGTTGTCATTGCGGGCAATGCGTGAAGTATCGCTTTGGATTTGCGCCACATCGGAACCCAGATTTTCCAGCACAAAACCGTCGACCGGCTTGAACATGTCTTCGAATTGTTTGGCTTCTTCGTCCTGGCGTTTGTTATACATCCGGTATTTGGACGCTTCCAGTGGGTAGATCGTCTGGTCTTTTTGTTTGCGCAGGCGCACCGCATTTTCATTCACCTTTTTGAAAGTTGGGTCTGCTTCCACGCGGGAAGTGCTGGCGGCTTTCAGTTTGGCCATATCCGGAATATGATACACATTCTGGCTGAACGCAACCGGTTCGATGGTCGTAGATTCCAGGGCGAATTCGTTTTCGCGTTCGCCTAAATCCACGAGGTTGTAGAAATCGGGCAGTACGATGTCTGGTGTTACGCCGTCGAGTTGAGTGGTTTTACCGGTAATGCGGTAGAATTTCTGAATCGTCAGCTTCATTTCACCCAGCGGTTTTACAGATTCGTCGCGGGAAGCGTTGTCGAGGTCGAGGAAACGCTGCACCGTGCCCTTACCGTAGCTGCGCGTGGAGCCTACGATGACGGCGCGTTGGTAATCCTGCATGGCGGCGGCGAGGATTTCAGAAGCCGAAGCGCTGAAACCATTGACCATCACCACCAGCGGACCGCCCCATTGTACGCGGCTGTCGTTGTCGCGCATGATGTCCGGTGTTTTGCTGCGGCTTTTCACTTGTACGATTGGGCCTTCTTCCACAAACAGGCCGGACATTTGCACCACGTCGCGGAGCGAGCCGCCGCCATTGCCGCGCAGGTCGAGGATCACGCCTTTTACTTTTTCCTGTTTCAGTTTTTCAATTTCCTTAGCCACGTCGGCGGCGCAGGAAGTTGTGCCCTGTGGTGTGAAATCAGCGTAGAATTTCGGCAGGTAGATGTAGCCGACTTTATCCTCCGTGTCGTCGCTCGCTTTCAGGATCAGGGATTTGGCAAAACCTTCTTCCATGAGCACTACGTCGCGGGTGATTTTGATTACTTTTTCAGTGGCGTCGGGTTTTTGTATCGTCAGCGTTACCACCGTGCCTTTTGGGCCGCGAATTTTTGACACTACATCGTCGATTTCCCAACCCATGACGTCAACCGGTTCATCGTCGCCTTGGCCAACTTTCACGACTACGTCTTTGGCCTCCAAGGTGCCTTCTTTCCAGGCCGGTCCGCCAGGCACGATTTCCGTAATGGTTGTTTTTTCGCCATCGCTTTGCAGGCGCGCGCCGATGCCTTCTAACTTACCCGACATTTGAATATCGAAGTTTTCCTTGTCTTTTGGCGAAAAATACCCCGTGTGCGGGTCAAATACGTTGGTAATCGAGTTCAAATACACCTCCATGCGGTTGGCGCGGCTGGCTTTTAGCATCCGTTTGAACCATTTGTCGTAGGTATCCAGCACCTTGGCGCGTTGTTCTTTTTCAAGCACGTCAAAGGCTTTTTTCTCGCCTTTAAAATCAGCCTTTTCCTGTTTGTCCTGCTCTTCCGTCACGCGGCTGATGACCTCGTATTTCATCCATTTTTCCCAGCGGTTGCGCAATTCCGTGTCGTCTTTTGCCCACTCAACTTTTTTACCGTCGGCTTCCAGCATTTCATTTTTGCTGAAATCAATTGGTTTGCCGAGGATTTCACGGTACCAGCCTTGAACTTTGGTAATATTATGTTCGAGCAGCGCAACGGAAAGGTCGAAAAACTCGAAGGTGCCGGCATTTGCCTGGTCGTCGAGTTTGGTTTCGTACGCCTTCATTTGATCCATATCCGCTTTGTTGAAAAAGCGTTTACCGCCGTCGATGTCTTTCAAATACATATCAAAAACATCTTTAGAGAACTTATCATCGATGTTTTTAGGTTGAAAATGGAGGTTGCTCAAACCCTGCAGCAAAGCGTGGATGAGCGCGGCTTCTTTTTGAGGATTGCCGGGATCGCCGCTAAACGGGCTTACGCGGTTCACCACAAAAGCGACACCGATAATCCCGATAAACGAGAACAGTACTAAGGACGATTTCAATTTCATGTCCGAGATTAATTTTTCAAAGTCAAAATGGCCGAAGAGGCGTTGGAAATTCAACATTATCCGGGTATAATTTTTATGAATGAACAAATATAGGCTATTTAGGTTTCTGAGCCAAACTGAAACAGAACGAAAGAAAAGCCGCTTTCTGTTAACAAGGCCGTGTTTTTCTACAAACCTGCGTAAAATAGGCCTCTTCGGAATATTTGACGCATTAAAATATGTTTACGCTGCTAAATCGTAACAGTAAAAATACAATGCTTGTTCGGAAGGAACTGACAGTTTGGTATTATCTTTGTCATATCGTTACAGCCGGGCTACCCGGTTTCTATCCTTTTTTAATCCGATTTGCGGGTTTCCCAGGTTTACTTACCAAAGATCGACTAACCTGCCGGGAAACCGAATACAATACTTCCACACGGTAAAGCCTATCGGATGACGATTGTTAATCTTTATCAAACGTTATCCAACCGCATACATTTCGCCGCAATTTGTGTTCGCCCAAGTGATAGGGGCGGGGTGTGTGCTTTGGGGATCTTTTCCGCTTGCGAGGGGTGGACACAGATGACACAGATGCAAGCAACACAGATGACCTGATCCGAAGTTCGGATAAATCTGTGTCTTTAGTCTGCGTCATCTGTGTCCACCCCTCGCAAGTGGAAAAAATCATAATCCGTGTCCCCTCGCAAGCACCAAAACCAATTAAAACACTTTAATCATCCTTAAGAAAGCACTATTACATGGATTTTGGGTACTTACTGCGCATTCTACTCCGTCGAAAATGGCTGATCCTGGCCGTGATGCTGGCCGCCGCCGCCGCGACCGTTATTTGGATCGGTAGAAAACCGGAACGCTACAAGGCCACCGTGATTATGGCTACCGGCATTGTAAACTACAAGGGCATTAACTCGGACAATTCCGACGCTTTTGTGCAACAATACCAGATCGACAACGCGTTTTCCAACCTCATGGAATTTACACAGTCGCGCTCGGCCATCAAAATCCTCACGATTGAAATGCTGAAACACGACCTGGCCGCCAGCCCCAATGGACCGGAAAAACCGTTTCGGACGCCCAAACCGGCGTTGGTAGGCATGAGTCAGGCTGATTTTGATACGCAATGCACACAATTACGAACAGAAATTAGTAAAATCAACCTCGACAGCCTTACGGACCCTTCCTTCAGTCAGCAGTTCGATTATTTGGTCGACCGTGTATCGCGCGCCTGGGGTTACGACCACGATGCAGTTCAAAAATGCCTGCTGGTCAAACGAAAAGGCACGACGGATTACCTGTCCATCGACCTGACTACGGAGTCGCCCGCGCTGTCGCAATTTATGGCCAATACCTACGCCGCGCGATTTATTCGCTATTACCACAACCTGAAAGTGCGGGAAAAACGGAAAAGCGTGGAGTCGTTTACTAATTTAGCCGCCGAGAAAAAAGCCGTGGTGGATTCCATTACCGACCTGCGCTTTATGTATTTGAAACAGAAGGGTTTACCGGCCCTCGGCAAACAAAGCGAAGAACTGATTGCGCAAATTTCCAAACTCGAAATCGAACAACAACGGGTGCAGGCCCGCAAAAAATCGGCGGCTCAATCGGTGGATCAGCTCAACAGTTACATGCGCGATCGCAGCTCCCGCGACGCCAATGAAACCCGCGGCCGGGTGGTGGAAAAAAACAGCACCGACGAACAGTTCCAGCGCGTGCGCGACCTGACCCAACGCAGCCTCGAAACCAACGGAAAAGACGCCGACGTGGAGGCCGAATTAGCTGAAGCCAAACAAGCAATGGAAATTTCGGTGCGCGGATCAGCCAAGGTGCTGGGCAAACAACGCACGGAAGACTCCAAAAAGACGCGGGAAGACCTGTACAAGGAAAAAGTGTCCATCGACCTTGACCGCATCGAAGCCGAAGAAAGCGCCCAGCGTTTGAATCAGGAGATTTATTCCCTCAAAAATAAATTAGGTTCGATGGCCGCCAGCGATGAAATTTCGTCCAAATTAGAAGCCGACGAAAACCGCGCCTTAAAAGAATTTGAAGAAGCCGACGCCGAACGCATCAAAGCAAAAATGAGCCTTGAAAACGCGGAAAACCCGCTTTCTATCGTTGAAAACGCCCAATTACCGGAATGGCCGGAAGCCAACCGCAAAGTGCTGATCAGCGCATTTACCGCCATTGTGGCCGGCACGCTCACGGTGATTTTGTTGTTTTTGTTAGCCTACATGGACAGTTCCATGCAGTCGCCCGATTTGTTCAAACGTTTTTCTGAAAACCTGCCGCTGATCGGTTCCATGAGTGTGATCCCGGTCAAAGGGCTTGATTTTAACGCCGTATTTACCAGCGGCAGCAACCAGCCCGTGTACGGCGTATTCCGGGAAACGGTACGCAAAATTCGTTCGCTGATTTTACAATCCGGCGCGCGTATCTTTTTGATTGTCAGCACAAAAGACAAAGAAGGCAAAACCTTCGCTATGCACGCGCTCGCGTACTCGCTGGCGGCCAACAACAAAAAAGTGCTGATGCTGGACACCAATTTTAAATCGCCGCTGCCGGAAAACTACACCAACCAGGCCAGTCCGAACAGCGCAACGATCAATAAAATCGTGCGCGAACACGGTTTGGCGGAGGTATTTCAGTTAAAAAAGAAATCAGAAGGCATTGATGCGGAAGAACATTTTGTGGATGTGCTGGGCAACACCGGCCTGCACAGTTCGCCGTCTGAATTGCTTGAACCCGAAGCATTTCGCGCATTTTTGGCGCAAATGCAGGAACAATACGACTATATTTTGATGGAATCGGCTTCGCTGAACCAGTATTCGGATGCCCAGGAACTGGCGCCGTTTGCGGATCGGGTGATTGCCGTGTTCAATGCGCGCTCGGCGATCCGGCAACAAGACAAAACATCGCTTCAGTTTTTGCGCACGCTCGGCAGCAAGTTTGCCGGCGCCGTGCTGACCGAAGTGGATGCCCGAAATATTGCATAAACAAACACGATGGAAGGCCGCAACTATTGGCTGCGTTCGGGCTTTTTTACCTTAATGGAAAAAGGCTCCGGGCTTGTTTTTTCGCTGGGTACGGCGGTGCTGCTGCTGCGCGGCTTGTCGAAAGAAGACTTCGCCGCCTGGGGGCTGTTCCTGATTTTGAGTTATACACTTGAAATGGGCCGTGCCGGCCTGATCCAAAACGGGTTGATGCGTTTTTTAAGCACCCAACGCGAACACCCGGCAGAATATCGGGCCATTGCTACGGCCGCCCTTACGCTCAGCATCGTTTATTCCCTGGTTTCCAACCTACTGCTTTGGGCCGGTTTCGACTGGCTGATCGGCATGTACCACGTCCCGCAAATTGCGGCGGCCATGCCCGTGTACGTGGGCATCAACGTGCTGATGATCCTGTTTTGCCATTTCAATTTTGTGCAGCAGGCCAATTTTGAGTTTCGCGGACTGTTCTGGAGCAATTTCTGCTACCGGGGCATGTTGTTCGCCTGGGTGCTGTGGTGCAAACTCAGCGGTCATCCGCTCGAATTGCAACAGTTAGCCTTGGCCATGCTCGCGGGCGCGCTCGTGGGCACGGGGGCGTCCTGGCTGTTTGCAAAGCCTTTTTTGCAGCATAACCGCCGTCCTGACAGGATTTGGGTTAACAAATTAGCCGCCTACGGCAAATACGTGTTGGGCACCAACCTCAGCACCATGTTTTACAAAAGCATCGACCGGCTTACGCTGGGCCACGTCATTGGTCCGGCCGCCTTTGCCGTGTACGATGCCGCTGCCAAAATCACCCAACTCGTGGAAGCGCCCTCGTTCAGCATTGCCGCCGTGGTGTTCCCGCAAAGCGCCGTGCGGATGGAAAAAGAAGGCGCGGCGGGCGTGCAGTATTTGTACGAACGCAGTGTGGGCGCTATTTTGGCCATTATCCTGCCGTTTTTGGTGTGCGTGTTGTTTTTTGCGGAGCCGATTATTCAACTATTTGCCGGCAAACAATACATGGAAAGCGCCAATGTGCTGCGTTTTACCGCGTTTTTCGGCTTGTTTATGCCTTTTGCCGTGCAATTCGGCACCGTGCTTGATTCGACGGGAAAACCGGAAGTCAATTTTCGGTACACGGCGTTTACGGCGGTGCTTAACCTTGGTTTGAGTTACGCGCTTATTTTGAAATTCGGACTGTTCGGTGCGGCCTACGCGACCTTGCTGGGTTACGCCGTGAGTTTTGTGCTCATGCAGCGTTTGTTGCACCGCCATTTCGGGATTCGCTGGTGGCGGGCGTTCGGGTATTCGGGGGCGTTTTACAAGCAGGTTTGGCAAATGCTGACGCGGGCAAAACCGCAAGCCGAAATGCCTGTGAATACACGTTTGGCAACCTTACCCGACGACTACGACGTACTGTTTTTCAGCCTGTTCCGCACCGACAATCCCTATTCGTCCATTTCCTTGTCGATGGCGAAAGAATTAGCCAAAACCCGGCGCGTGTTGTACGTGAATCATCCTTATTCGCTGCGCGATATTTGGCATGGCCTGCGCGCCGGTGATCCGGTGTTGCGCAAACGCCTGCCGAACTTGTGGCGCTACCGCACGGGTTATGAAATGCTGCCGCAAATTCCGCACAACTTTATTGCCGTACAACCGCCGCCTACCTTGCCCATCAACTGGTTGCCGCCGGGCGCTTTGTACCGTTTTTTTCAAAGCATCAACAACGACATTGTGTTGCGGGCCATTCGGAAAACCCTGCGCGACCATCAGGTGCATAACTATGTGTATATCAATTGCTACGACCCGTTTTTTGCCGGCGTTTTGCCTGAAAACATGGGCGCCGCCTGCTGCATTTACCATTGTATTGATGATATTACGCAAGACGCCTACACGGCCAAACACGGCACGGCGCTGGAACAAGATGCCATCCGAAAAGCCGATTATACCTTTGTAACATCCACCAATTTACAGCGTTTAAAAGCGCCTTTTTCCGACCGCATCGTGTTGTATGTTAACGCCGCCGATGTGTCCGTTTTCCAGCGGGTACTTACGGAGCGATTTGTGCGGCCCAAAGAATTAGACGGTCGCCCCGGACAAGTCATCGGGTTCATCGGCAACCTCGACGCCCTGCGCATCGACTATATGTTGCTGAAAAAAATCGCCCTGCATTTCCCGGATAAAACCCTGCTGCTGGTGGGGCCGGTAAACAGTCCGGAACCTAAAAACATCGGCTTGGACCAGTTGCCCAATGTCGTGTTTGCCGGTCCGCGCAAGCTCGACGAACTGCCCGCGCTGCTGCAATACATGGACTGTGCGCTCATTCCGTTTTTGTGCAATACCCTCACGCGCAGCATATATCCCTTAAAAATCAATGAGTATCTTGCGGCGGGTAAACCCGTGGTTTCCAGCGCATTTTCGGAAGATATCGGCGCGTTTGCTTCGGAAATTTACTTGGCCGACAGCCACGACGCGTTTTTGTTTCAAATCGGCACAGCCCTTGCAGAACAGGACGCGACGCTGCAACAACGCCGCGTGGCCGTGGCCGCCCGGAACACCTGGGAAGCGCGCATTCGTCAACTAACGCAACTCATTCAAGATCGCCATGAAAGAACCGAAAATCGAATTGAGCCGGTACCAGCGCAGCATTGAACTGCTGATGCACGCCTTTATCATCGTCACGTTGGTCGCCATATTTTTGAAAGTCCTGATCTTTTAACCCATGCAGCAACCTCCAACACACGGCGACCTTTTTTCGCGCGGCAGTAATTCGCGGCTTGGGCGGCTGCGCGCATGGGTAGACCAACAATTGTGGGCGCAAAAAATGAACACGCCCCTGGGCCTGATGATGTTGCTGCTGGCCGTTTTGCCGGTGTCGTACATGATGTCGGTGCTCGATTTCAAGATCAGTTTTGTGCTATATCTGGTGCTGATCGGCTTCCCGATGGTGCTGTTTTGCCTCATCAACCTCACGTTTTCGCTGGCCATGCTGCTGGTGATGGCCGTTTTTGTGGTATTCGGGGCCAAATACACCTCCGCACCCATCGGCACCCTGCTCGATTTGCTGATTTTGGTGAGCGCCGTGGGCATTTTATTGCGACAAATCAAGGAGCGCGACTGGTCATTTGCCAAATTTCCGCTCAGTTATATGATCCTGCTGTGGCTGTATTACAACCTCATGCAGGTGCTCAATCCGGAAGCCGGTTCCAAAATGGCCTGGCTGTTCACCGTGCGCAGCGTGGCCATCCAGCAAACCGTGTTTTTCATCGGCGCCTACGCCCTGCGCAGCAACCGCCGGGGCATCATGGCCTTGATTAAACTCATCATCGCCATCTGCGGCATCGGGGCTTTGTACGGACTAAAACAGCAATTTCTGGGTTTTTCCGGCACCGAAACCGCCTGGATGATGGCCGATCAGCAGCGCTACGAACTGTATTTTCAGTGGGGCCTCATGCGCATTCCGTCGTTTTGTTTCGACCCCACCACTTTCGGCATTTTGATGGCCTGTTTTGCCCTGTTTTGTACGGCTTTGCTGGCCGGTCCGACCAACGCCTGGCAAAAAATCGTGCTTGGTTTCCTGCTCATCCTGGCCTTGTGGTCGATGGCATACACGGGCACGCGCACGGCCTACGCGCTCATACCCGTGGGCGGCCTGTTTTACGGCGGACTGACGCTCAACCGCCGCGTGGTGTTCGTCGGATTTCTGCTGGCCTTGCTGGGCGCGGGTTTTATCCTGAAATCCTCTTCCAGCGGCGTGGTGTACCGCATCCAGTCGGCGTTCAGGCCCTCCAAGGACGATTCCATGAACCTGCGCCTTGAAAACCAGAAAAAAATACAACCTTATATTCAGAGCCACGCGTTCGGCGGCGGCTTAGGCAGTTGCGGCGTGTGGGGCGCGCGGTTCAATCCGGAAAGCGAGTTGTCAAAATTCCCGCACGATTCCAGTTTTGTGCGCATGGCCGTGGAACTGGGCTGGTTCGGGCTGATCCTGTACACCCTGCTGCATTATTTCGTGTTGCGCACGGGGCTGCGTTACTACATCCGTTGCCGCGACCCGCTCATCAAAGCCATTTACGCCGGCATCACCACCTGGTGTTTTATGCTGGCCGTGGCCTGCTACGTGCAGGAAGCCATTTTGCAACTGCCGATGAACGTGATTTACAACGTCATGTTAGCCGTATTAGTGACCCTGAAAAACTTCGACCCCGCCTACCAGGAAACATCCTCATCATCAAACATACAAACACCGTGATCCGTAAAACGCTCCTTTTTATCCCGATGCTGACTGCCCTCAGTCTCCCCTGTTTAAACGCCCAACAGGTCGATTTCGACAAAGTGGTACAACCGCTGGAAGCCAAAGCCCGCGATTTTTCGGAATACCTCGTGCAACTTGCCTGGCAAAACAACCCGGAAGCCGCCATCGTGCAGGCCGAACTGCTGAACGCCCGCGACGAATCCAAAAACACCCGCAAAGAATGGACCCGCGACCTGGCCGCGACCTTCAACATCAACGAAGCCAATGTGCGGGCCACCAATAGCAACAGCAATATCTTTTTTCCGCGCTACAACGTGGGCGCCACGATCAATGTGTTTGATGTGCTGTCGCAAAAAGGCAAAAACAAAATCAGCAAACGCGAGGTGGAAATTGCGGCCCACAAGATCAACGAACGCAAACTGCAAATCCGCACCGAAACCCTGAGCCGCTACGCCAACTACAAATTAGCCAAGGCGGTGCTGCAAAAACGCTCGCTGGCCGAACAGGATATTTATGCGAGTTATATTCTCGTGCAGCAATTGTACAAAACGGATGAAAAGACCCTGGAAGATTACACGGCGGCCTCCAAACTGTACTACCAGGCCCAGGAAGACCGGCTGAAAGCGGAGACGGATGTGTTGTTGGCGAAGTATCAGTTGGAGGAGATGATTGGGGTGAAGTGGGAGGGGGTGGTGCACCCTGAAAAGGGGGAGT
>JBAXTB010000137.1:0-13938 GCA_037130425.1 Bacteroidota bacterium | reverse complement strand
TACCCCCCAACGGATTGTGGATTTTTTGCAACAATGATTATCAGGTTACCATCCCGACCGCCGACCAGGTGGTGCCGCTTGGTACCACCCTCGTAAAAGCGCAGGTACTATGCCCGGCTATGACGGTGACCATTGGTACGCCGCAGCTCCGGCGCTGTTTTAACAACAATTATTACTACGTGAACTACTGCAACCAGGGTACGGCCGCCGCTTCTAACGCGTATGTTCTGGTAGAATTGGATGATTTTCTTTCAGCCGTAAGCGCAACCATACCTTACACCACCGTTGGAACGCACACCCTGCGTTTTGATCTGGGCGATGTGCCAGTGGGCGCGTGCGGCAGTTTTTCCATTGAGGTGGGCGTAAATTGTAATGCGGCCCTTGGCCAAACACATTGCACTGAAGCGCATATTTACCCGGATTCGCTTTGTACGCAGCCAAGCGCACTGTGGTCGGGGGCGCTCTTAGACCTGCACGCGCATTGCGCAGGCGATTCGCTGCATTTTGTGATTAAAAACATCGGTGCCGCCAACCTCAGCGAATCGCTTGATTACATCGTGATTGAAGATCATGTGATGCTTATGATGGCCAATATCGGGTTCCTGGCTTCGGGCGATTCCGTTACGGTTTCGGTGCCCGCCAACGGCAGTACCTGGCGCGTGGAATCCCAGCAGGCGGCTTATGCGCCCATGTTGCACCAATTGGGATTGTCTGTCGAAGGTTGTATCAACGGCGGCAGTTTTAGTTCCGGTTACGTAAATCAATACCAGAATGGCAGCGACGACCCTTGGGTGGATACGGATTGTACTACGAACACAGGATCTTACGATCCAAACGATAAACAAGGGATTCCGCTGGGTTATGGGCCGCAACATTTTATCCGTCCGGGCACCGAAATCGAGTATATGATCCGTTTTCAGAATACCGGCACAGATACGGCATTTAACATTGTGGTGCTTGATACTTTATCGGCCGCGCTTGATCCGCGCACGATTCAGGTGGGGCCATCGAGTCATCCTTACCGTTGGGATGTATTTGGGCCGGGCGTGCTGCGTTTCAAGTTTGAAAACATTCAGTTGCCCGATTCCAATAAAAACGAAGCGGCGTCGCACGGTTTTGTCAAATTCAGCATCAAACCCAAGGCCGATGCGCCGCTTGGTACGGTGATCCGCAATACCGGCGCGATTTATTTCGACTTTAATGCGCCCGTGATTACCAACACCACCGACCATATCCTTGCGGAAAACTTTATCGTAACGGCCAGTTGGCAGCCGATTTCTCCTTTGCTACAATTGAGCATTGCGCCCAATCCCTTTGATGTTGAAACCCGTTTTGAAATAAAAGGCTTGACGAATCCTGCGCCGCTTGAATTGCGGGTGTATGATTTGCAAGGCCGGGTTATGCGGACGATGTATGTTGAAGGCCCTGTATTTACCTTGAAAAAGCAGGATTTGAAGGCGGGAACGTATTTGTTCCGGCTTGGACAGGAGGGGAAAATGGTGGGCAGCGGGAAGTTGGTGGTGGCTGCTAAGCCTTAAAGGCTTAATGCTTTCAAAGCCCCAAAGGGGCGGAACCATTAGAATTGGGCAACGCCCAATTTAAAATGGCCAAGATTTTGAGAAGCCCTGAAAGGGCGAAATCACACGTAGTACCGGATGATTTCGCCCTTCCAGGGCTTAGATCTTGCGCGGCCTTGAATCCACAGGGCGTTACCCTGTGTTATTGATTCCGCCCCTTTGGGGCTTTGAAGGGGTTAGCGCTACCCGTTCAGCGTCAAAATCTTAACTTCCACGCGCTGGTTTTTCTTTTTCCCGGCTTCCGTCGTGTTTACATCAATCGGGTGTTTCCAGCCGTAGCCTTTGTATTTGACCCGTTCGGCCGGTACGCCTTTGGCAATCAGCCAGTCGGCTACGGCTTTGGCGCGGTTGGTGGAAAGTTCGTTGGCAAAGGCTTCATCTGGCCACATTTTATTGTTGGTGTGGCCGCCCACCTCTACTACGATATCCGGGTTTTCTACCAGAAACTGATACACTTCGGTCAGTTCCGTTTCACTTTCAGATTTGATTTCAAACTTATTTGCGTCAAAATAAACCTTTTCAAGCCTAAAAACCCTGCCTTTTTTAGCGGTACTCCGTTCAATTTTGACCACCGTTTCAGGTGGATTTGGGGACGGTTTTTTAACCGTCACGACTGGTTTTGCCGGTGTTGTGGCCGGTTTAGTTGAGGTCGTCGGTTTGGTGCTTGGAACGGCTTTGGCCACTACTTTTGGCTTGGGGGGATCGGGCATTTTTTCCGGTCCGCAAGTCACTTTTTTGATCGGCGTCAAATTGTCGAGCAGCACATTGCCGTTGTATGGAAACAGCACGGGCGTTTTGTAATACGCCTCGATCATCAGATAGGTGTAATTGCCTTTTTTGGGCGACAGGCGGATGTTGTAGGTTAGCCATCGGTTGTGTACGATGATCGGTGTTTCAAACAGCATTTCCGCTTTGTCGCAATAGCCCATTCCGCCCCATACCCGAATTTTAGCCGGCGCCACGAAATTTACCTTTTCCATGGTAAGTCGGCTGGGACTGAGGTATATTTCGGAGCGCGCCAGGTCGATGCCGAATTCGTAACACTGGTTGGCTTCCAAAGGTTTGCTCAGGCGTTGTCCGACAGCCTCCCAAGTATCATTGTCGCGTACTACCAATCCCATGTAGGAATTGCCGTTGCTGGCGGGTTTGCTTACATCAAAGTAGCCCGGCTGAATATCGGGGGGACTTTCGCCTGTTTTGCCGCAATCGTACCAACCCATGGGGGTTTGACTGGGTTTGGGTAAATCTTCAAAAGATGGATTATTAAAATAGATGGGCACGTCTTTCGCGTCTTTTGTTTGCCCAAAGAGCGCCAGCGGCAACCCGAAGAGCAAGAAAACCCATTTTAAACTTAGATCAGGAGACATAATACGGTGAATGTTTTGATCAGGATTGTGCTGCATCTACCAAACAAAGAGTATGCCGTTTGACAAACTTTCTGTAATTTGTTGATGCTTAAAAGTTTTCTCAGTGCTAAATTTTAGTCTTTAACGTCATATTGCCCATGTTTATGTCCCGTTTTAGATAAATGGGAAGAATTTAACAGGGAACAACACCTTATAATCCGTTTGGTATAATAAACGGCTTATAAGCGCTTTGCACCTATAAGCCGTTGGTTCAATGTGTCAATTTGTTTGACTATGAAAATGCGTCAAGTCCGGTAACATCATGGCCAGTAATGAGCAAGTGAATGTCATGCGTGCCTTCGTAGGTCAAAACTGTTTCTAAGTTCATCATGTGGCGCATACAAGGGTATTCGTTGGTGATACCCATACCGCCGTGGATCTGGCGCGCTTCGCGGGCGATTTGCAGTGCCGTGATCACGTTATTGCGTTTGGCCATCGAGATCTGTGCCGGCGTAGCCAACCCTTCATTGGCTAAGGTGCCGAGGCGCCAGGTCAACAACTGCGCTTTGGTAATTTCGGTAATCATTTCGGCTAATTTCTTCTGGGTCAACTGGAACCCGCCGATCGGTCTGCCGAACTGGATGCGTTCTTTGGAATAACGCAGGGCCGAATCGTAACAGTCGAGTGCCGCACCAATCGCGCCCCAGGCAATGCCGTAACGGGCTTTCGACAAACAGGTAAGCGGTCCGCGCATGCCCACAACGCCGGGCAGTACGTTTTCTTTTGGAACGCGTACGTCTTCAAACACTAATTCGCCAGTGATGCTCGCGCGCAGCGACCATTTGCCGTGAATTTCAGGGGCAGAAAAACCTTTCATGTCTTTTTCAACGATCAAACCGATCACTTTGCCGTCTTCGCGTTTGGCCCAAACCACCGCAATATCGGCCACTGGTGAATTGGTGATCCACATTTTTGCGCCGTTCAGGATGTAGGCATCGCCGTCGTCCTTCACGTTGGTGACCATGCCGCTTGGGTTGGAACCGTGGTCGGGTTCGGTCAGACCGAAACAACCGATGAGTTCGCCTTTGGCCAATTTGGGCAGGTACTTGCGACGCTGTTCTTCCGAACCGAATTTGTAGATCGGATACATCACCAGCGAGCCTTGCACGGAAGCCATGGAGCGGATACCGGAGTCGCCGCGTTCGAGTTCCTGCATGATGATGCCGTATGCGATTTCGTCCATGCCACCACAGCCGTATTCAGCCGGGAGCGAAGGACCGAAGGCGCCGATTTCAGCCAAGCCTTTGAACAAATGCGTCGGGCATTTTGCCTTGTCGGAGTATTCTTCAATGATGGGACTTACCTCAGCCTTCACCCAATCGCGCACGGCGTCGCGGGCGAGCAGGTGTTCGGAGGAGAGCAGCGCGTCCATCTGATAATAGTCGTGGTGCTGGTAACGATCTTCCCGTGCGGTGCGGGGCTTGTTGGACGAGTCAACGCCGTTTGCTTGCATATCGATTTCCAAATAATCTGGTTAGGTAAAAATTACTTCGCGCTGTTTATCTTGGCAAGGCCTTCGGCCTAAATTATTGACAATCAGCGCTCAGTATGACAATAAATGCTGCCTTTCAGGCGACGCTTAGTTTAATGACGCAAAAGTAAACAAAGTTTTACCAAGCAAGGTTGTGTGAAATGCTTTTTGCTTATTTTGACAGAATTTAATTTGTTGAATCGCGCAAAAAAGCAGCCTCAAGCGAATGACGTTTGGGCCAAACGCCTTAAAGCGTCCATTCTTCCCAGTCTTGAAGGGGCGCGGGTTTCACGGTTCTTTTGGTTTCCACGCGTTGCAACTGCCGTTCGAGCACTAATTTTGCCAATCCGATATGCGCCGGGTCGGGGGCGCCAATGTGCAGGGCTTTGTTGATCTTGGGTTCGAGCACATCCAGGCGATACAGCAGGCTCATCAGGTATTCCGGTCGGTGCGCCAGCATGTCTTCGATCCGGTTGGAAAGGAAGGCCAGCAATTCGGCTTCGGTGGCGGGCTCCTGGCCGGGTTCCAGTTCAAAAGGACCGCGGATCAGGGCCGATGTTTCCTGCAATGTTTCGTTTGTCATGGTATAGACGATTTATCAACGGTTAAGCCGTTGGAATCTGATACAAAGGTATGGGATTCAGGATTGTGATGCTTGAAAAACGTATGATGGTCTGATTTGGGGATTTGGGCCATTTTGACATTTTGGCCATTTTTAATTGGGCGTTGCCCAATTCTGATGATTTCGCCCCTTTGGGGCTTAAAGTGAGTGGATCCCTACGGCATAGCCCCGAAGGGGCGCTATCATCAACATAGGGCAGCGCCCTATGGACACATACTATCTACCGAGGCAAAAAATACCTAATTTTGCGCCTCGCCAAAAAGATCTTACATGCCCACTTTCTACAAAATACGGCAACACGGTTACTTCGGGTGCATAAACGCCGCCGGGGAAGTCGTTATTGAGCCGCAATACCTCGAATTGGGCGATTTTCACAACGGTTTTGCCAAAGTGCGCATCAACGACCAATGGGCTTTGATCGACACCATCGGGCGTTTGTGGATGAAACGTCTGTACCGCAACATCGGCCCTTTTGAGGCCGGTCGCGCCCGCGTGCAGCGCGTACATGCCTGGGGTTTTATCGATGAAAAAGGCAATGAGGTAATCCCGTCGGTTTTTGATGCGGCGGGCGATTTTTCCGAAGGTTTAGCCGCCGTTCGGTTCAATGATAAATGCGGATTTTTAAATACGGCGGGTCAATTTGCGCTCAAACCCGTTTGGAACCAGGCCGATTCTTTTAGCGACGGACTGGCGCCTGCGGGCAATGAAGCCGGCTGCGGGTACATCGACCGGAAGGGCCATTTTGTGCTGGAACCGCAGTGGGACGAGTGTCGCCCGTTTCAAGGCGCAGTGGCTGTGGTGTTGCAGCAAAATCGTTGGGGCCTGATTGATCGCAGCGGCAAAACGCTGGTGGCGCCGCAGTTTAGCTTCGTGCGCGGACATGCGCAAGGGCAGTTTTTCGACGGCATGGCCCTGGCGTTTCACGACGGAAAATACGGTTTTGTAAGCCAGGAGGGCCATATTGCCGTGGAGCCGATGTTTGACCTGGCCGGCGATTTTGCCGAAGGCCTTGCTTTGGTAGAAATCAACGGCGCGTTTGGGTACATTGACCGGGTGGGGAAATTAGTAATTATGCCAAAATTTGAAGACGCGGGCGTGTTTTCCGAGCGTTTGGCGCAGGTGTGCATCAATGGCCGCTGGGGTTATATTGATACGGAGGGTAAAATTGCGCTGCAAGCTCAATACGAGTTTGCAACGCCGTTTCGGGAAGGACGCGCGCTGGTGGGACAGGACGGCAAATGGCTGTATATCAATCCGGCGGGGCGGGTTATTTGGGCAGAAGCGTAGGCAATACATCGCCGGATTTGCCCATATTTTACATTTGAAGGTTTTATAAAAAACGAAGGCCACACGAAGGCTTACCTTCACCTCGTTATCGTAATTAGTTTACTTTTTACCTAAAAACCCTTATTTCAGTGAATTTTACAAAAAGTATTACGCCGCCTAATTGGCTTTTAGATGTTAGACTCTGGATTTTAGTATTGTTCCTGATTCGTTTAGAGAATATCAACCTTCCGCCGCTTGACGATCATGCGTGGCGCCAAGCAATTTCCTTAGGCGTAGCGCGTAATTATGTGGAGGTAAGTTCCAATTTTTTTGAACCGCGTACAATTATTTGCGATAGTCGGGAGGGCATTCTTGCGCAGGAATTTCCCTTGTTTAATTATGGCATTGCCTTGCTTTGGAAGGTATTTGGGCAGCAAAACTGGTGTTTTCGCTTGTTCAACCTGCTAGTTTGCAGTTTGGGCTTGCTTGCGTTTTCTAAAGTTTGCACACGCCTTACCAACCCATTTGCGGCCTTATCTGCCACGGTGATGTTCGGCGTTTCGGTGGCCTTTATGTATGCGCGCAAAGGGATGCCCGATGTGTTTGCTGTTTCCTTGGTCATTATGGGCGTGTACGCGGGCTGTCGTTTTTTGGAGGAAAAAAAGTCCTGGCAATTGGCCCTGTTTTTCCTGTTGTCGGCCTTGGGTATGTTGAGCAAAATGCCGGCAGCTTGCGCAATGGCCTTGATGGTAAGCCCGGTTTTGTTTGGGGAGGCAGACAAAACGTCAAAAATAAAATTGTCGACGGCCGGGTTATTGGCCGTAGCGGTGATGGCCGCTTGGTATTTTATTTGGGTACCGATAACGGTTAAAACGCAAGGGTTTCCACTTTTCTTTCCAACGAGTCTGGCAGAAGGCTGGCAGCAGATTAAGGCTATGTCGGTTGAAACCCGCGAACGGTTTTACCCCATTGCACTGACGAGCCAAATAGCCTTTTTGTTTTGTGTAATCGGCCTGGGTCTCATATTTTGGCATAAAAATAAGGCTCTGATCGCCACTTTTTTAGCCTCTGTTGTCCTTGTGATTGGGTATATGTTAAAATCCGGCGGCACTTTTTCGGGTCATGCGTATTACGTCATCCCTTTCGTGCCCATGATGAGCCTTTTGGCGGGCTATGGGCTGGATAAAACCATTCGGAATAAGTGGATTGCGGCGACGATATTGCTGTTGATCGCTATAGAGGCTGTTTACAAGCACAAATACGACTTTTTCATTCCGTGGCAAGATCAAAAGTTTTGCAAACTGGAAAAAATCGTAGACCAATACGTGCCCAAAGACGCGCGCATTCTGGTGAATAACCTCGAAGGCAGTCCCACCATGATGTACGCCGCGCATCGTCGCGGTTGGACGGTGACGGACCGGATGAAAGATGCAGCATGGGTATCGGGGGAAAGCACGGTGGGTATGAAATACCTTGTGATTGAGCGTTCCCGCTGGCAGGATAGTTTGGCGTTTCCGAAATTGTACGAAGACAGTGAGTTTCAGATTTACCAGACTACCCCGCCGGTCGCGAAATAAGCGCTCAGTGTATTACGCAGTTTTTTCTACCAGTAAAGCCACCTGCCCTGCATGGTAGGCTTGGTGAATTGTCCGGCTCAACAATACGCTGAAACGATTGCGGTGCGGTTCTTTTGCAAAATCCTCTTCTGATACCATGCTGTGGCGTTTGAACCAATCTTCCGCCGGCATATTTTGAAAATCGGCGTTGGATTTTTCCAACACCTGCGCCCACATCGCGCGCAAGGCGTCTGGCGTTGGGAATTCCAGACCAGATTTATCCGGCGTGGAAACAAACGGAAGTCCAAGTTCCGGGAATAAAGCCGGGCCTAAATCGAACATTGGGCGCATCGCGTCTGCTACGGCGGTTAAATGCCCAAACAGGTAAATGCCGGTGTTTTTGCCCGGCGCTACTTCTTTCAACAATTGCTCGTTGGAAATTTTGTCGAGCAGTTTTTTGAAGCGGTTGTACTCAAAGTTCCAACTGTTGAGGGCGATTTTTACGACTAATTCGGTATTCATTTGATTTTGATTTTATTTTTGATTTTGAACTTGATCTTAATTTTACATTGTCCCCTTAAAGGAATTTTGTTTTGTTGGAGTGGATTATTGTGCTTTGCTTGTTCGGCCCCCGACCCATGAAGGGGAGTACATCGCAAGTGATTAACAATCAGGTGTTTATGGTACTAAAGATTTTGGGTGAACCTTGATTTTTATTTGTTCTTGAAACGTTTTTTTGAAGAAAAAAACTAGATCTCTGCCGATAACAGGATTCTGTTCCGCTGGATAACGCGCAGATTATCAACCACTTGCAATGTACTCCCCTTCAGGGGCCGGGGGTTACCCCTCATCCTCAGCACTATCACAATGATACTTCTTCTTCCCCGGCGTCGGCATTCCGCCCGGCCCGTCTCCCTTCTTGGCATTTAACATTTTTTGGATCAAACGGTTGCGTTCCTGTTTCACCCAAATACGGCGCTGCGCATCTTCCTCCCCATCGTAAAACTTGATGCCGTCCACCCAGGTTTTTTCCGCGCGGGCGTACACGGAAAGCGGGTTATCGCTCCAAAGCACCAGATCCGCGTCTTTGCCGGTTTTGATGCTGCCCACGCGGTCGTCCACGTGCAGCAGTTTGGCTGGGTTCAGCGTCACCATTTTCCAGGCATCCGCTTCCGACATGTGGGCGTAACCGACCGATTTGGCGGCTTCCTGGTTCAGGCGGCGCGCCATTTCTTCATCGTCGGAATTGATGGCCACGGTAACGCCCTGGTCGGTCATGATCTTGGCATTCGAAGGAATGGCTTCAGATACCTCGTATTTGTAGGCCCACCAGTCGCTGAAAGTGCTGCCGCCGGCACCGTGTTTGGCCATTTTATCGGCCACTTTGTAGCCTTCCAAAATGTGGGTAAACGTGTTAAGCCGGAACCCGAAACGCTCGGCCACGCGGATCATCATCGTAATTTCAGATTGCACATAGGAGTGGCAGGTCACAAAACGTTTGCCGTCGAGGATTTCAGCCAGTGCGTCTAATTCCAGGTCGCGGCGGTATGGTTTGCCCGATGCTTTCAGGCGTTTGTAGTCCTGGGCGCGGGTGAAATAATCCACGTAAGTTTGTTCCACGCCCATGCGCGTTTGCGGGTAGCGTCTGCCGTCGCCGCCGTTCGACTGTTTTACGTTTTCGCCCAAGGCAAATTTGATAAAACCGGGCCAGTTTTGGAATTTCAGTTCTTCTGGCGCAAAACCCCAGCGCAATTTAATCAGTTGCGTTTGGCCGCCGATCGGGTTGGCCGAACCGTGCAGGATATGGCTGGACGTAACGCCCCCGGCCAATTGGCGGTAAATATCAATATCCTCCGAATCCAGCACGTCGCCGATGCGCACCTCGGCGCTCGATTCCTGGCCGCTTTCGTTGATGGAACGCGCCGCCGCAATGTGCGAGTGCTCGTCGATGATGCCCGACGTGAGGAATTTCCCGGAGCCGTCTATTTCCAAAACACCTTCAGTTTTGGGCAGTTTTGTACCAATTTTTTGAATTTTCCCGGCAGAAACCAGCACGTCCGTGTTTTGTAAAATGCCGTCTTTTTCATTGGTCCAAACAGTAGCGTTGCGCACAATAAAGGTTTCGGCTTTGGGTCGTTCTTTCCAGCCAAAGGTCGTAAATGGATAAGTTAAATCGCCCGTTTGTTGCGTTTTTGCCGAACTTGGTTTTACCGGCCCGTCTTCTATACTTTTCACTTTTGTGGCCTGCCAAGCAATCCAGTTGCCCTCGGCGTCCTTGCCCTGACCGGCTAAATTACCGCCCGCCAACGCGCCCGTGAGCCGGATCGTGGTTTTACTTGAAGAATCAGCCGCAAAAGACAAACTGAGCAAGCCGTTTTCAAAAGCCAGGGTTATTTTGGTGCGTTTGGTTGTGTCGGCGCCCATAAGCAAATACGCGTCGGGCGCTTCTGCTTTGCCTTTAAAAAAGAGCGGATAAGTTTTGTCGGCGCCCAACGTGAGCCGGTATTCGCCGGGAAAATCAACAGGCAAAACATCCGCCGGATCTTTGATGACCAGCGGCCGACCTTTTACCCAACTTTGGTAAATTTTGCTTTCCGCCTTGAATACATTGCCCGTACACACGATAAAATTCGCCGTTTTGCCCGGTTCCAGGCTGCCCACCACGTCGTAGGCATTGATGAATTGCGCAGGTTGGTAAGTCAACGCTTTGAGCGCGCCCGCTTCCGTAAGTCCGTTTTCGATGGCTTTGCGCAGTTGTTCCCAGAACTTGCTTTTGTCTTTCAAATCGCCGGCCGTGAGGGCAAAGGGAATACCCGCCGCTTCAATACGTCCAGGATTGGACGGCGCCAATTCCCAGTGGCGGAGGTCGCGCAGGGCAATATTTTCAGCGTCAAACGGGTCGCGCACGTCGTAGGCTTCGGGAAAATTAAGGCCCACAATCATCGGCTGCCCGGTGGCTTTTATTTCATCCAGGCGCTGGTAATCGTCGCCCGCCGATTTGACGATGTATTTCATGTTGAATTCTTGGCCCAAACGCGCAATGCGCAGCACATCAAGTTTGTCGGAGGCTTCAAAAATCTGGGGCAGCGTTTGCAGGTTGTTCCAGGCGTCGAGCGAGAGATTTTTTTCCTCCTTGTAGCCTTCTGTTTTGTACCATTGGGCGTCGAGGTAAGTCTGGCGCAGGAGCGCGATGCAGCCCATGAGCGAGGTAGGGAAACTGGTGGCGCTGCTGCCTTTGCGGAAGGACAGGAAATGCGCCGTTTTGCCGCGCAGGATATTCTCGTGCTCGCGCGTATCCGTGGGTGCGAGCAGGGCGCCCGTGCCGCGCGAGATTCCATCGGCCCGGAAACTGAGCAGCGCGCCAAAGCCGAGTTTGCGCCACTCTTCGGCGGATTTGCTGTCATACACGTAGGCATCTACGGCGTCAAAATCGGTGCGCAGGGCGTCGTTCCAGGCGTAAGCGCCAGTGCGTGGCTGGCTGAGCCGTATTGCGTTGGGGCCGGGCGTAGGGCCAACGCTGGGCGTGGGTTGCGGCGCGGCAGCCAAACCGTAACCGGCGGCGTAAATATCAATAAAGGCCGGGTAAATTGTTTTGCCGCTGCAATCAACCGCCACCGCGTCTTTGGGAACCGCCACATTCAGTCCGCAAGCCTCCACTTTGCCCTTGCGAATCAGCAGCGTTGCGCCTTCAATGCGGGTTTTGTAATCGGTGTAAATGACTGCATTGGTAAAGGCGTACAAACCCTCGCGCGCATCGGACGGCGCGGGCACCGGGAAGGTCGATTGGGCCGACACCGCGCCGACAAACGCAAACAGCAAAAAAGCAGGTAAAAAACGGCGGATAAAACCGGACGAAGGCATCATGGCAGAACAATTTTGAGCAAATGTAGCAAGTCGGTCTTGAATTTTAAGCAATTCGCCGATGCAGTGCCGCCCCATTACAGAACGATGTTTTAATTTTCGCTTTTTTACGCCAAAGCAATCGGATTTGATTGTTTAACCTCATTTACACAAAACCTGTTGCAGTGGAATGTAGCATAAAACTGTACCCATGCCAATTGAAACTACCACTTACGAAGTCTTCCTCGGCGGCGCTTGCGGCGTCACAACCTGGCGCAAAGACATCGCCATCCCGATTTTGGAACAAGCCGGTGTGCGTTATTTTAACCCACAAATGGCGCCCGGCGCCTGGACGCCCGCGCATCAATACCTTGAAATGGAGGTGAAATCCCAGGCGCCCGTTTGGTTGTTTGTGCTCAACGAACAAACCCGCGGCGTGGCCAGCATCGGCGAAACAGCCTACCGCATCGGGCAGGGCGGCGGACTGGCGCTGGCGCTTACGGACATTCCGTATTCGGCCCGCTTTGAACGCGATCAGCCTTGCGACCCGCGCGAAATTGACGACCTCAACCGGGGCCGGGTGTTCCTGCGCGCGATGGCTGAAGAGCACCGGATTCCGGTATTTGATTCCATTGCAGATGCCGCGCATTATGCCGTTGAACTGGCTTTAAAAGCGCGGCAAAAACTCGACGTGGCTGCCTTGGAAATACTTGTAAAACGCGTGCATTTGCCTGATTTTACCTTTTTATGCGGCCAAATCGGCGAGCAACTGACAGTTCAAATTCAAAAAACGGAAATCAATATCCTCAACGGCCTGCCCGAACCCATGACCGGCCGCACCTGGCTCATCGACCCGTTTGCGACCGAAAGCGAGGTACTGCGCACGCTGCTCAAAGCCGCTTTAACCTGGGAAGAACACGAACTGCGCGAGCAATTTCGCTTTGATGGAAAACTCATTTTTAACCCACATTCCGAGCTCACGCATGATCCAAATTCCGGTATTTGACCTTGCGCAGCTGCACACGCCTGCCCGCACGACGCTCCTGCGCGACCTGATGGAAGCCTGCGCGCAACACGGCAGTTTTTATGTGTACAACCACAGCATTTCCCCCGAACGTTGCGCGGCGTTGTTGCAACAAGCCGATTGGTTTTTCCAGTTGCCGGAAACGCTTAAAAATCAAATGCATATCCGGAACTCGGCGCATCACCGGGGCTATTCCCAAATGAAAAACGCGCGGGACTGGCGGGAACAACTGCATTTCGGGCAGGAACTTGCGGAAACGCCGGCGTTTGCGGAAATGCCTGATTATCAGCCCTTAATCGGTCCGAATTTATGGCCGGAATCGCCGTTGTTTCGGGAAACGGTGCTTGGCTTTTTGGAAGATGCCGGGCGTTTGGGCGCGGAATTGCTGGCACTCATCGCCGAAGGTCTGGGCCAAACGCCCGATTATTTTGAAGGGCTTTCCAATGAAACGCCGTATCATTTACTAAAACTGATCTGCTATTACCCGCAACCCGACGGCGGTGTGCGGCCCGGCGTGGCCCCGCACTGCGACTGGAGCCTACTCACGCTTTTATTGCAAGACGATACAGGCGGACTTGAAGTGCTTTTACCCGATGGCGCCTGGGCCGAAGCGCGCCCGATACCCGATGCTTTGTTTGTAAATGTGGGGGAACTCCTTGAAATCATCAGCGGCGGACGATTGCGCGCTTCTCCGCATCGGGTCATTAATCCTTCGCATCAAAGTAAACGGATTTCAGCGCCGGTGTTTATCAATCCGGCCATGGATGCGGAGATTAAAGCGTTGCCGGATGCGCCGGTGTGGACGGCTTTGCCGGAAACCGAGCATGTGCATCGCGTGGCGCCGCAGGGTGTGGCCTTGGCGCCGTTTCGGTTTGGAGATAGCGAATGGCGGCGGAAAGGGTTGGGGAAATGGTGTTATGATGCGGGGTGTTTAGGCGGGCTGTAATCGGGCGTTGCCCGATTTTGTTGATTGCGCCCCGTTGGGGCTATGTTGTTGACTTAGGGTTTTTCGAAGCCCCAACGGGGCGTAATCAACAGAATCGGGCAACGCCCGATAAAAAAACGACCCAAATCCCCCAATCAGTCATAGCGCAACATAATTTTGCCCTTTCATGGATTTGGAAAACCTTAGATAAACGATGCAGCCCTTCGGAACTTGAATTTAACCAAATTTCT
>JBAXTB010000136.1:0-13948 GCA_037130425.1 Bacteroidota bacterium | reverse complement strand
CCTTGGTGGCGCAGTACGGCGGCTTATTTTTTATATTTTCTTGCATTTCTCGGTTTGTTGTTTGGGGTACGCCAAATCACCCTTTTACGCGCGAACCTGCAAAACGAAATTAAATTAGAGCGCCTCGAAAAACAAAAACTGGCCGAAATAAGCCAGATGAAACTTACCTTTTTTACCAACATCAGCCACGAACTTAAAACGCCTTTAACATTGATTCTCAGCCCGTTAGAGGAACTGTTAAAAAACCGGGCCGGAGATAAAATGCTGCAAAATACCTTCACCCGTATGCACCGAAATGCCGCGCGCCTGCTCACCATGATAAACCAGTTGCTTGATATTCGGAAGGCGGAAGCGGGTTTGATGCGGCTGGAAGCGGCTGAAGATAACTTAGTGCAGTTTGTGGGTGAAATTTTTATTTCATTCCGCGAACTGGCGCATCGCCAGCAGATTGAGTTCAAATTTTTGCCCGAAAAACCTTCCATCCGGGTTTGGTTTGACCAATACCAGTTGGAAAAAGTATTTTACAACCTGCTCTCAAACGCCTTCAAATTCACCCCCGATCAAGGTAAAATAACCGTAGAAATTTGGGAAAACAGCGCCCAAAACCAGGCCTGTATCCGCATTTCAGATACCGGAAAAGGCATTCCAAAAGATAAATTGCAACTCATTTTCGAACGCTTTTACCAGGTTGAAGAATACCAGGATCCACATCCGTACAGCGGCGGCGGCGCAGGCATCGGGCTTTCTTTGGTTAAAAGTATTGTGGAGCAGCACCACGGAACGGTGGATGTGGAAAGCGCCCTGGAAAAAGGCTCCGTATTTACCGTGTTATTGCCGCTTGGAGACGCGCATTTTACAAGCGAGGAAAAAAAGCGGCCCTTCCTCAACGGTGAATCGCTACAGGATTACAATTTTACAGAATCAGATATTCAGAGCCTTAAGTCCGATAAGGTTGAAGCACTTGAAACAACTGAACCCGACGATAAAACCAACACAAAACAACTGAAACCGCATTTGCTCTTGGTTGAAGACAATGAAGATATTCGCGCTTATTTGCGTGAGCATCTCGACGAAGAATTTGACATTCAGGAGGCAGCCGACGGCAATGAAGGCTGGGAAAAAGCCATGGCCCACACGCCCGATTGTATCGTGTGCGATATTGCCATGCCCGGTATAGACGGCATCGAACTGACGCGGCGACTCAAAAGCGACTTGGCCACCAGCCACGTGCCGGTCATTTTGCTCACCGCCCGTACATCCCTGATTTTCAAGGTAGAAGGCTTGGAAACTGGCGCCGATGATTATGTTACCAAGCCATTTAACCTGCAACTGCTCAAAATCAGGATTCGAAACCTGATTGACAGTCGCCGCAAATTGCGCGAGCGTTTTGGGCGCAGCCTGTCTATTTCGCCTTCTGAAATCGTGTTGCCTTCCCTGGATGAAACGTTTTTGAAAAATGCGCTCCAAATTGTGGAAGATCAACTTGAAGAACCCGATTTTTCAGTGGACGACCTCGCGCGCGCACTGTGCATGAACCGGATGCAGGTGTACCGTAAAATAAAAGCGCTGACCGACCTTACGCCCAATGAATTTATCCGCAATGTGCGCCTTAAACGTGCTGCGCAACTACTCAAATCAGGGCAATTTACAATCGCAGAAGTCACCTATAAAGTTGGTTTTCAAGACCTTAAATATTTTAGAGAACGATTTAGGGAAATGTTCGGCGTAAGTCCTTCCACGTTTGAACGGGAGGAACATTGAGCTAATTTATTCAACCTGGAAGGATTTCTGGCTTGTCCGTTCCGCACCGACGCGTGGGAAGGGATAACGGTGAAAGAGCGGTTTGAGTGATAATATAAATTCATTGCAAACCTTGAAAAAATAATGGGTTGCCGCACGAACATCGTGAGACAACCCATTTCATTATAAATCGTCTTTACGGGATTAACAATTAATAATAACCGGTTGCAAAGCTATTCAGACAATATGCGGCTTCGGCCAGGTAGTATTTACTGTCTACAAAATCTACGTAAATAATGTTCGGGATCTTGTATGTCAGGAATGCCTCGTTTTTAAACATTTCAAAAATACCATACCACAAATTAGAATTTGCAACGGTGGCAAGGTTTTCAATTGACGTACTTACAAAATCAGTGCTCTTCATCGTTAGCGTCCAGGAAAGTAAAAACATGGACGCATCCGAAGAGGTGAAATCATTAAATTTGTTCGTTTGATCTGAAAGCATATCATTAAAAATATCCGTATTGGCGTAATCGTCCAGCAACCTGTAGCTCTTCGTGGAGTCGTTGGCGCCATAAGAAAATATACCTGTTGTACAGTCCAGATGCCCAGAAAAATCATCAAAAACTGCGATTATCCTGGTATTTGCATCATACATATCTTGCACATTTACATAACCCAGGTTGCAATTGGGATCGCTGCTTGTGTACAAGTAAGGGCCGAGGTGTTTCAATACCAGTTTCCTGAGGTCAGACTTCTGATTGTCGGAAAAGTCAGCGCCATCATTGTCTATATCACGATACTGTTCGAAACGCAATACGACAATTTCATGGTCATTATTCGGGTTGATTATGAATGACTTAATATCATTAAGTACGTCGGAAAGTTTTTCTCCGAGCGAACCTTGCAGCCCGATACTGGAGCCTGGCGGAGCAAAATGGCCTAAGTACATATCGGAACTATCCGTCTCATCTTTCCAAATCATCGGTCGCAACTCAAAGAACCGGCTGCCGTTATTCAACTGATCCCCAATTTTCATGCTTTGTGTGCGCGTATTGTCAGTAGTTGATAACGCGGTTGAGTAATTGATTTTATACATGCCCGCATCATGCGAACCGGGCAAGGCGATCTGGCATAATTGTTTGCCGCTTAAACTGTCCCAAGTACTCTTCATCCATGTTTGAGAATTGACATTCGGAAACACTGCAAAAAACAAATCATTCGAGCCTGCGATTATATAAGAACGATAGTTTTCGGCCGAAGTGCCTGTAGGACTGAACTGTGATGCGCCATTCTGAAGTGCCTTAAGTTGATTGCTCGTAATAACAATTTGATCGCCGTTGGCATAAGTAATCGTCATTTGGAAATTGGCCGAATCCGCATCTGAATCTATATCTTCTTCCATCGATCTATACGCAAATGGCCCGATAGTGACATTGTTAAAATTATCGGAAGGTTTGTTATTACCCCAATCTGAATTGTGGCTCACAATGGTTGTAATGTTTTGCATTGCCTGTGAAGAGGCGTTGAACACCACTAATTTCGTGTTAATGGACATACTTAAATGTAAAAAATAAAAATGAATCAATCGCCAATACATTCAAATACCGATTTCGAATTGCCGAAGGTGGGATGCCGGCAAATATAAACAGGGCGGGAACCCTTTGAAATCAATAGCTTGGAATGAATGATCGTCGGCAACGCTAGGAGGGGGGCTCTCTGAGCGATTGCAGTGCAAATATGGGGTATTCAATCGCTTGTACCACCAGTAAAAATACCCGTTTTTTCGAAACAGGTATTTTTACCTGCCTGGCGCCCGTTTTGACTTTAAAAATTTTTTACTGACTTTTATGATATTTACAAAATATGATACCACCTTAGCGGCATATTCAACTTTTATGTCCGTATTACGATGATCAATAAAAAAAGTCTGTTAAGCCTCTCCCAAATCCTCAACATGAATTTTGGCTTCTTCGGCCTGCAATACAGCTTCGGCTTGCAGCAGGCGAACATGAGTCCGATTTATTCCTATTTGGGCGCAGAAGAAAGTACCCTCCCTTTACTTTGGCTCGCCGGCCCCATGACCGGCCTGATTGTACAACCCATCATCGGGGCCATGAGCGACCGCACCATCACGCGTTGGGGCCGACGCACGCCTTATTTCCTGATCGGCGCTATTTTTTGCAGCTTGGCTTTGTTCATTATGCCGTTTAGCAGCACGGTTTGGATGGCCGCCAGCGTATTGTGGATTCTGGATGCGGCCAACAACATTACGCAGGAACCTTATCGCGCATTCGTAAGCGATAAACTCGATAAAAGCCAGCACTCTATCGGCTTTCTCACCCAAAGCGCCTTTACCGGACTTGGACAAACGCTCTCCTACCTCACCCCGTTTTTGCTCATCAACTTATTGGCGATCAGTCCGGATGCTAAGGTCGGGCGCCTGCCGTTCACGACGCTGATTGCGTTTCTGATTGGCGGCGTGGTGTCTATCGGATCCATTATGTGGTCGCTTTATACCACCAAGGAAATACCACTCACGGAGGAAGAAAAAGCGGCTATCCGACGAACACCGGGCGGCCTGGGGGCTACTTTTACCGAAATTATCCATGCCGTAAAGGAAATGCCGGCCACTATGAAGCTAATGGGACCGATGATGCTCTTCAGTTGGTACGCGATGTTTATTTACTGGCAATATATTGCAAAATGCTTGTCAAAATCCCTGTATGACACCGTGGATGCAACCAATCCGTTGTTCCGGAAAGCGGAATTATTGGTCGGGCCTTTGGGCGCATTTTACAACGGTATTGCTTTCGTTTCCGCCTTTGGGTTGGCTTGGCTTGCCAAAAAATACAGTCCGAAATCCATCCACGGCGTTTGCTTAGCCTTGTCCGGTATCGGGATGCTGATGATTCCTTCCCTAAAAAGCGAAGCCATGTTGTTTATACCCATGATCGGGATCGGGCTTTGCTGGGCCAGTATGATGGGCAATCCTTATATTATGCTCGCCGGCAGCATTCCAGCCGCGCGCACGGGCGTGTACATGGGCATTTTTAACATGTTTATTGTAATTCCCATGCTGATCGAAACATTTACGATTCCAATGTATTACCAATCGTGGCTGGGAAACAACCCGACCAATGCACTGCGTTTGGCGGGCGTTCTAATGCTTTGCGCGGCGGTTTCCGTATCGGTCATTCAATACAAAAGAAATACAGACGATTCAGTTGTCATACCGGCGGGCGGCGGACATTAATTGGAGTAATTAAAGGGTTGACTGCCAGCCTAATTTCGTCAACATTAGTGAAGAGGTGTCATCTTCGAGGCACGAGAAGGTGATATCCCTGAACGGAAGCGCTCACGTAGTCTTCGTTCTGAGATGTCACTTCCTCCTATGGTCGGAAATGACACCTCAGAACTGACTTAGAAATTGCTCGGCACTTTCTAAATGCGCTTTTTTCTTGCGATCATCCATTTTGTCAAAACTGCCCACCAACATGCCCAACCTTGGGTTTTGCAGGAAGAATGTCCGGTGCGTATGCATAAATCTCCAGAATAATCCGTCCCATATCGGCTGCCAAGCCCCTTTTTTGTAATCGCTCATTTTCATGAGATAGTTGCTGCCGCTTATATAAGGTTTGGTTGCCATCAACCCGCCATCGGCAAATTGGCTCATCCCGTACACATTCGGCACCATGACCCAATCGTATGCATCTATAAACAGTTCCATAAACCAACGATACACCTCATTGGGGTCAAATTCGCATAAAAGCATAAAATTACCCAATACCATTAAGCGTTCAATATGGTGACAATACCCTGTTTCCAGTACTTTTTTAATGGTGATATCGACGGGTTCTATTCCAGTAGTGCCCGTCCAAAAGGATTCAGGTATTTTTCGAGTAAAACCCCAGTAGTTTTTCGTCCGTTCCGCGCTGCCTTTTAGTTCGTAAACGGCCCTGATAAACTCCCGCCATCCAATAATTTGGCGTATAAAACCTTCGACTGAATTTAAGGGAATGTCATGGTTATCAGCATATTGCAACGCCTCCTCTATAACAAACTGAGGCGTCAATAAACCGACATTCAGCATCGGCGTTAAAACACTGTGGTGCAAAATATATTCATTTGCAACAATCGCATCTTCGTAAATGCCAAACGCGTCAAATCTGGTTTTGAAAAAGTCCTGCAACCATTTTTTGCTATCGGCGAAATTGATTGGATACACAATATTGCTATTCAACGCACCATAATTAGCAGGAAAATATTCTTTTACATAATCAATAGCCTCAGTTTGACAATGATTTGGCTTTAAAAAAGTAATTTCCGGAGGCGTTTTTCCTTTGGGGTATTTTAAACGGTTTTCATCATCAAACGTCCATTTTCCGCCAACCGGTTTTCCATTATTTTCTAGTAAAATATGCCTGATTTGACGCTGATACTTATAAAAATCAGTTTTAAACATCCGCTTTTTATCCGAAAAGTAGCTTGCAATTTCTTCGGAACCATTTAAAAACAACGGCGATTTATTTTTATTTGCTTTTACACCAAAAGTATTACACGCTTTTTCTATTCTTTGCTCCAGCCAACAATCGGTGGTATCAATATATTCAAAAGTAGTAATACCGGCTGATTTTAAATGCGGAATTAATTTTCTAATATCGGATAGTGGATTAAACGCATCAATATAAACTACTTTAATGTTTTTTGATTGCAGATAACTTTCATAAAACTTCATACTTGCTCTGTGAAGGCCGATTTTCTGTTTGTGAAAATTATATTGCTTAAAAAACAGCCATTCTTCCACTAAATAAATGGTATCAGATGTTGCGATCAGTACGCTTTGTTCAAACAATTGATGCGGAAAAACAACTCCTGTGCTCATAATGTGCGTTTATGCTAAGCGCCGCCTGAAAGGCAGCATTCAATGTGATGCTGAGCGCTGATTGTCAATCATTTAGGCCGAAGGCCATGCACAAAACCAAACAGCGCGAAGTATATATCAAAGGGGCAGACCGTTTCCCAAAACGGTCTGCCCCCTTGAACACTTCAGAGACTGGTAAGTTTAAAAAACGTTCAGCCAATTAATACTTCACAATCTGCAAGGCTTTTTGCCCTTATTCTGTGGCCAATTCCAGGAAATAATTCCCAGCCGGTAAATTCGCAGGCAAATAGAATTGTTGCCATCCCCCCGCTAGCCAGGGTCCAACCTTGATAAAACATGCACCATGAAAAAAATCAAGGTTAAACCTCTCCGAGGTTCGTATAAATATCTGATTATCAATTGCTACCAATGTTGAACCTCTCCGAGGTCATAACATTTTCCGTTTAATCAAAAATCCTTCATACGCCCCCCCTTCGATATTCGATATTCCTCTGTTCGATATTCGATATTCATCTGTTCGATATTCGATATTCCTCTGTTCGTTATTCGTTATTCAATTCTAATCAATCGTCCATTCCTCTCGCCAGTCCCGTACCGGCAAACGCTCCAGCGGGTACCAATTTCCCCACCAGTCAAAATATTCCAACCCGTTGAAATTCAATTTGTAATCAAATTCGCTGGGCAAATCGTACACAAAACCCGGATAATAAAACTTCTTACCAAGTCGTATGGCCATTTGCAATTCCAGCAACATCGTGAAGGTGCCCAGACTGTAGCCACCCGCATCCGGGTCATAGATGCAATAATTCCCGGCCATACATTCCTCTCCAATGTGAAAATAACTCACCGCAATCAAATCACGCCCCCTGAACACCTCAATTTGCGCCCCGGTGCTCGGCATCAAATGACTCCAGGCGCTGAAAAACCCGTAAATGGACATCGGTCGGTTGTGGTGAAAACGCTGGGCGTGTTTTTCAAAAAGCGCTTCGTGTTTGGGCGTGATGCGCAGGGGCGACGCGAGCATTTGCAAATCAGCGTTGCGGCGCAGGCATTTCCGCTGACTTTTACTCATCATAAAATGCTGCATCCGAATACGCAACAGCACCACACGACAAGGCTTGCCGCGCCATTCCCAAAAATTGCGTCGAAACAGCAGATCGGCCCAATAACACCAGCCGTCTTCGCAAAAACGGTCAAAAACGGCCGGATGCAGCGATTGCATGGGTACATAATCCTCAATCGGATTGGGATTGAAGGCAATATCGCGAAAAACCGGCAATGTTTTGGGTTGCATGAACAACGAGTCGGATGAAGTAGAAATGAAGCGATACCGCCAATTAAAGAGCGTTTTACCGCAACAAGCGAATAATCTTGAATTTATTTCAAAAATAGCCCCCCAAAAATAGGGCTTTTCTATACTTTTGCGGGCGATTTTTAAAATAAGACCAATCCATGTCAAACAAAGTCCTGATTATCGGCGCCGGCGGCGTAGGTCGCGTAGTGGCGTACAAATGCGCGCAACACCGCGATGTCTTCGGCGACATCATGCTCGCTTCCCGCACCAAGAAAAAATGCGACGCGATTTCCGACGCCATTTACCAAGCCTACGGCGGCCGTAAAATCAAAACGGCGCGTGTGGATGCCGACAATGTGGAACAAACAGTAGCGCTGATCCGAAAGTTCCAACCGGATTTAGTTATTAATGTTGCCCTACCCTATCAGGATCTGCCCATCATGGACGCCTGCCTCGAAACGGGCGTAAACTACATGGATACAGCCAATTACGAGCCTAAGGATGTAGCCAAATTCGAATATTCCTGGCAATGGGCGTATCAGGATCGTTATAAAGAGAAAGGCATCATGGCCCTGCTCGGTTGCGGCTTCGACCCCGGCGTAACCAGCGTGTACACGGCTTATGCTAAAAAGCACTATTTCGACGAACTGCATTACCTCGATATCATTGACGCCAACGCCGGCAGCCACGGCAAGGCGTTTGCCACCAATTTTAACCCGGAAATCAACATCCGCGAGGTCACGCAGCGCGGTAAATACTGGGAAAACGGCCAATGGGTAGAAACCGCGCCGCATGAAATCTGGAAAGACATCGTATATCCTGAAATCGGCCCAAAACGCTCTTACCTGATTTACCACGAAGAACTGGAAAGTCTCGTCAAAAACTTCCCGACCCTCAAACGCGCGCGTTTTTGGATGACCTTCGGCGACGAATACCTCACGCACCTGCGCGTGATCCAAAACATCGGTATGGCGGGCATCGCACCAATTCGCATCAAGGGTGTGGATATTGTGCCGCTCGAGTTCCTGAAAGCCGTACTCCCGAAACCGGAAGAACTCGGCGCCAATTACACAGGCTTTACCAGCATTGGCAACCGCATCAAAGGCATCAAGGACGGCAAAGAACGCACCTATTATGTGTGGAACAACTGTTCGCACGTGGATGCGTACACGGAAACCGGCACCCAGGGCGTTAGTTATACCACCGGCGTTCCGGCCATGATCGGCGCGCGGATGCTGCTGACCGGCAAATGGTCAGGAAAAGGCGTATTTAACGTAGAAGAGCTCAATCCTGATCCGTTCATGGAACGCCTCAACCTCGACGGCCTGCCTTGGCACGAAAAAGTTGACATTGACCTTGAAATGGATTAATAACCAAACCAGAAATGCGAATTTTATTAGTAGAAGACGAAGACAATATCCGGGACGGCATCAAATTAAACCTCGAACTGGAAGGCTATGAAGTGGTGGCAACGGGGAATGGGAAAAAAGCGCTTGAATGTATCGGCGGTCAGCATTTTGATTTGTTGATGTTGGATGTAATGTTACCCGATGTGGACGGTTTTACCATTACAGAGCAGGTGCGCCTGACGAATACCGAAGTTCCGATTTTGATCCTGACGGCAAAAGATATGGCGCAGGATCGCATTACAGGACTCAAAAAAGGCGCCGACGATTACATTACCAAACCCTTTAACTTAGAAGAACTCTTGTTGCGGGTGGGGATTTTGTTGCGCCGGAGTCAGCGGGTTAAAGGAGAGGCGCCTGAGTTGTATGAATTTGGCAAGAACAAAGTGAATTTTCATACGTTTGAAGCAATAACCTGGCAAGGAGAACACATTACGCTGACCAAAAAGGAAGCGATGTTGCTCAAACTTTTAGTAGAACGCAAAAACGAGGTGGTCAGCCGAAACCAGATTTTGCAAGCCGTTTGGGGCTATGATGTATTTCCAAGCACCCGCACGATCGACAATTTTATCCTGGCTTTCCGCAAGTATTTTGAAGAAGACGCTAAAAACCCCTTGTTTTTTCACTCCATTCGTGGAGTCGGGTATAAATTCACGGCGTAAAATGTTGCCATGATACTCAAGTTGTTCAAACTGATCCTGATTATTCCGATCCGGATTTACCAGTACACGTTGTCGCCCTTGCTAGGCTATAACAAATGCCGGTATCAGCCTACTTGTTCGCATTATGCCATCGAGGCGATTGAGGAATGGGGGCCGTTTAAGGGAACGTACTTAGCGGTGCAGCGGATTTTGCGCTGCCACCCCTGGAGTGATCGCCCAATGGAAGATCCGGTGCCCAAGCGGGGCGAAACACCGCATAAACACTGAGTTTGAACATCCTGAAAATCTTCACATCCATTTTCAATCCGGTACAACATGCACATAGAATCGCTTTGCGTTAAGGAAATTCCCGAAAACCGGACCACCGATCCGCATATTTTACCCATTTACGCTACTTCTTCTTTTGCATTTGAAGACATTCAGCAAGGCATCGATATTTTTAAAAACATCGAAACCGGCCATACTTACAGCCGCTACGCCAACCCAACGGTAGACACGGTGGCGCAAAAAATTGCCGAATTGGAAACGCACGGGCTTGATATGGAGGCTTTTGCGGTGATGACTTCCAGCGGCATGTCGGCCATTTCCACGCTCCTGCTCGGTGTGCTGAAAACCGGTGATAAAGTATTGACGCAGGGCAATATATACGGCGGAACCACTGAGCTGCTTCAGGCTACGCTGGGGCAAATGGGCATCGGAACCATTTTTACCGACCTCGGCAACCACAACCAGGTGGCTGAATTGCTGCGCCAGGAGCCGAATATCCGCATGATTTATTGCGAAACCCCGGCTAATCCCACGTTGGCATGTATAGACATTCAGGTTTTGGCCGAACTGGCGCATCAACACGGCGCGGTTTGCGCGATTGATAACACCTTCGCAACGCCATTATTGCAACAACCTTTTGCCCACGGCGTCGATTATATCATCCATTCCACCACCAAATACCTGAACGGCCACGGCAACAGCATTGCGGGCGTAATTATTGGCCGCGACCATGAAAGTATGCGCAAGCAGGTTTGGCGCGCCATGAAACTTTTGGGCACCAACTGTTCGCCATTCGAAGCCTGGCTGACGTATAACGGCATGAAAACCTTGTCGTTGCGCATGGAACGCCATTGCAGCAATGCGCTGGCGCTGGCCAATTTCCTGGAACAACACCCGGCCGTAGCACGCGTCAATTATCCCGGACTGACCTCGCACCCGGATTATGCGCTGGCAAAACGCCAAATGCCAAAAGGCTCCGGCGGTATGCTGAGTTTCGAACTCAAAGGCGGCATGGATGCCGGTTTGCTTTGCATGAACCGCGTAAAATTCTGCGCCCTCGCCCCTACCCTCGGCGATGTGGATACGCTCATTTTACACCCGGCCAGTTCATCGCACCTGAATGTAGACCCGACCCTGCGCCGCCAAAATGGCATTTCAGACGGACTGATTCGGGTTTCCGTCGGCGTTGAGCATCCGGAAGACATCATCGCAGATATTAAACAAGCCATCGAGTAGGCAGGACTTTTTTTACTAACCTTTTGCTATTCAATCCTTTATGATTCGAATTCTGATCACTCTGACGATTGCTGCAAGCGTACTTGCCACCACTTGTAAAATTGTAATGGATATGCCACAAGATCGCAACCCGCTGGTTGAAATGCAGATGCACGGCTGTCGCGGCTATTGCCCGGTGTACAAACTTTCATTTTTACACAATACCGAGTTGGTCTATGAAGGTATTCGCAATATGGAACAAATGGGCGTGGTAAAAACCGGCATCACCAAGGAAGAATACGATAAATTAGTATTGATGCTGGCCAAAGCGAATCTGCGCCAATACCCGGAGCAGATTGAAAGTAAAGTCGCCGATGCGCCCGGCTCAACCATCACCATGTACGACGAAAAAGGGAGCCACCCGGTTTCCGGCAGCATTGATCGGCCCAAACCGATCTTGGAATTAGAAGAATATATGAAAACGCTGGCAGAAGGCCACGGTTTGCATGTAAAACACGGCGTTGACCCAAATGCGCCGGTTGAAACCGATCAGCAGGTAATTGTCAAATTAAAAGACAATGTAAACGCCGGCAACTGGATCACTAAATACGAAGATTACAAATTCAAATTGGTGCGACGTGTTTCGGCTGAAAATATGTGGGTTATTTCATACAATCCGGCCCAAACAAGCGAGGATGCTATCATCAAATTGCTGAAAAAGAACGCTGATGTACTGGATGTACAAGCGAACAAAAAAGCAACGGATCGCAACTAAGGTGAAAAAGGTTTGGGAGCAACCATGGGTTTTGTGGGTCGTGTATGGCCTTGCATCAATTCTCATTTCCGTCCAGCGATTAGCGCTCACGGTACACACCATTCCGCGCAGTTGGACGCAATACGAGAATTACGTCATTTTTAAGAATTCTTTTGGGCATCTTATTTCCGGACAAAATCCTTATGCGCCGTTTCCGGATGAGCAATGGGATTTATTCAAATACAGTCCGGCATTTGCGCTTTTTATGGCGCCGTTTCAGGCTTTGCCCGATTATCTGGGGCTTCCGCTTTGGAACCTGCTCAATGCCCTGCTTCCACTGGCCGCTTTACTTGCACTGCCGGTACTAAGTTTAAGACAACGCGTGTTGTGCGCCTGGTTTATCCTGCCGGAACTCGTTGTTTCCTTACAAAACAGCCAAAGCAACGGATTCACGCTTGGCCTTATGCTCATGGCCTTCGTTGCCTTCGAACAAACCAAACCGTTTAGAGCAGCCGGATGGATCACGGCGGCAACCTTTCTCAAGTTATTTGGGATTTTTGCAGCGCCGTTTGCCTTGCTCTACCCTCAAAAAAGGTTTTTTTCGCTTTCGATGGTGCTTTGGACCTTTTTTTTCACCCTCATTCCGCTTTTGTTTATTTCATCAACGCAGTTGGTCCACCTGTATCAATGGTGGGGGGAATTGCTGAACGAAGACCATTCGGCTTCCATCGGGCTATCCGTTCAAGGTTGGTTAGAAACCTGGTTCGGCTGGAATCCGCCTAAAATGGCGATTACGATCACAGGAATAGCGCTTTTATTTGCCACCATTATTGCAACTGCCTTGCGCGGGCATACCGGGCGCGACCGGGCTTTGGTGTGGGCGGGGTTATTGCTGTGGGTCGTGATTTTTAACCACAAAGCCGAATCGCCCACCTTTGTCATCGCCTTGTGCGGCGCGGCGATTTGGTACTTTTCAGGTGAACAAAAACGTTGGGAGTCCATATTATTGGGGATTATTTTCATTTTTGCATCCCTTACCCCAACTGATATTTTTCCGCGCGCAATCCGTGAGCAAGTGGTTCAGCCTTATGTGTTGAAAGCGGTTCCCTGTATTGCGCTGTGGGGCTTGATTACATTCCGCATTCTTTTTCCGGGGAAACCCAACAATAACTTTATATGGAAGACTTATTCTTAAAGTTTGTAAAATTTGGCGTAGTTGGCGTGAGCGGCGTTTTTGTTGACTTCAGTATTACCTGGCTGCTGCGCGACAAACTGAAACTCAATCAATATGTTGCCAACAGTACTGGCTTTATGTGCGCGGTCGTGAGCAACTATATATTAAACCGTATTTGGACATTTCACAGCACCGATCCCAGTATTGCCATCCAATTCGGCAAGTTTTTCATCGTTGCCCTGATCGGTTTGGGCCTCAACAACGGCATTATTTACCTGCTGAATGAACGCAGAGGCATGAAGTTTTACCCGGCAAAATTAATTGCAACGGGTATTGTTATGATTTGGAATTTCGGCGCGAACTATTTGTTTACGTTTCATGGTTGACGGGGGACGGGGGACGGTAGACGGGGGACGGGAGACGGTAGACGGTGGACGGTGGACGGTAGATGGTGGACGGTAGATGGTGGACGGTAGACGGTGGACGGTGGACGGTTTGGACATGCCCAAATATGGTTGACAAAACCGGAGTTGAAATTCAACTCACAAAAT
>JBAXTB010000135.1:0-13978 GCA_037130425.1 Bacteroidota bacterium | reverse complement strand
CAAAACCCAATTGTTTAAGTTTTGGTCTAAAATTTGTATAAACTTTTAACAGACTTCCCTGTTTCTATTTATGAATGGCATATATTGACCGCTGCATTAAACAAAAAAGGCGCGTATATTTTGCTACATAATTGATTTTCAGGTACTTAGTAAAATTCGCGTTTTGCAAATTTCACAGAATTCAGAAACCATGGCGATTTACTCTATCCGGGATTTAGAAAAACTCACGGGTATTAAGGCTCATACGATTCGGATATGGGAACAGCGCTATGGCCTGATCGAACCGGCACGGACGGATACCAATATTCGGTATTACACTGACGAGAACCTGCGCCATTTGTTCAATATCGCGCTGCTCAACCGCAACGGTTTTAAGATCAGCAAATTAGCCAAAATGCGCCAGGAAGAAGTGGCGAACCGGGTAGCCGAGATTTCAGAAAACAATGGCAGCCAAAACGCGCAGATTGATGCGCTCACATTGGCTATGATCGACCTTGACGAACAAGGTTTTGAACATGTTTTTTCTGCTTATGTGTGGGAGCACGGGTTTGAACGTACCATGCTTGAATTAATTTACCCTTTTCTTGACAAATTGAATGTACTGTGGCTCACAAACAGCATTAGTCCGGCGCATGAAAAGTTTGTAGGCAATCTGATCCGCCGTAAATTGATGTCGGCCATTGATAAAGAATCAGTGCAACTGCCGAAAGACGCCAAAACCTTTGTGCTGTACACGCCGGAAAATGAATCGCAGGAACTGACGCTGTTGTTTGTGCAGTATTTGTTGCGCACGCGGCAGTTGAAGGTCGTGTATTTGGGCGCGAATACGTCCTTGAACGACCTGCGAGATGCCTGCCAGCCCTTGCGTCCAGATTATGTATTTACGATTTTACAGGAACCATTAATACGTCAAACAATCCAGTCTTATGTGGATCATGCGGCGCAGGTGGTCGGTCAAAGTCAGTTGTTGCTCACCGGCGCGCAGTTATTCATCAATTATGTGAAATTGCCCGCCAATTCGCGGGTGTTGAACGGGCTTGCCGATACGATGCAATTCGTTGATAATCTGTTGCTTAAACAGTTGAATATCAAGGATAATTAATCTCGGTCAATCAATTTTTTCCAAACAACGTTTCAGGCTTTCGCGCCAGTGCGGAATTTCGAGGCCGAATGCCGCTTTTATTTTCCCTTTGTTGAGTACGCTAAATGGCGGCCGTTGCGCTGGGGTAGGGTAGCCCTTGCTTTCAATCGGGCTGACTTTGCAACGCACTTGTTTGATTTCCAGGGCCGCTTTGGCAAAATCATACCAACTGGTTACGCCTTCGTTGGAATAATGCCATATACCGGCAATGGTGTGCGGCGGGAAGGTCTCATCTTCGAGCCGATTCAAAATGTCTAACACCAAAGCCGCCAAATCCATCGCATAAGTGGGTGTGCCAATCTGGTCGAACACCACGTTCAGGCTGCTGCGTTCCCGGCCAAGGCGCAGCATGGTTTTGACAAAATTATTCCCGAATTCGGAATACACCCAGGAGGTTCGGATGACCATCGTAAGCGGATTGGCCAGCAAGGCCGCGCGTTCGCCCGACAGTTTGGTGCGGGCATACACGCCTTTGGGACTTACCGGATCGGTTTCCTTAAACGGGGTGTTTTGCTTGTTGTGGTACACATAATCCGTAGAAAAATGAACCATCGGAATGCCTTTTGCGGCACAGGCTTCGGCTAAGTTTTTGGCGCCGGTGATGTTGATTTTGCGGGCCAGCAAAGGCTCGGTTTGCGCTTTATCCACAGCGGTGTAGGCCGCGCAGTTGATGCAGGCGGTGATATTGTTGGTTTCGAAGTATTTGCGCACGGCGCGTTTTTTCGTAATGTCCAACAAGGATGAGCCGACAAATAAAAAACGTTCGGACTTGTGGTGGGCTGCAAGTTGGCGAAAACACTGCCCGAGTTGGCCATCGGCGCCGGTTACTAAAATCATGGTTGAAATTTTGGGGTAAAGGTAGGGGTTTTGGGCAATGCGCTCAATACATACAATCCTTTCAGGATTGGGAACAATTGAACCTCCAATGTTCTATAAACATACAATCCTTTCAGGATTTTAATGGGTTTGTTTTGAAAGATTCTTGGAAATAAGGCTTCAAAGTCATAATTTCCGTCAATTCATCTTCATTTTCAGCCATTTACAGTTCTTATGCTTTAGTCCGTCGAAACCACGTTTCCCGTAAACGACCGACCGGAACAAGCGGCCTACCTTTGACAAATCAAAGATATACTCCGCCGCCTGTCACAGCATAAAATATTGAAAATGAAAACGAACTACCTCCTTCCTGTCTGTTTTGTATTAGCCTTTTTAAACGTTTCAGCCGGTTTATGGGCTGGAAATCCCCAGGATTCACTGTTTCAACTTCATATTCGCAAAACCTCGGAACCTATAAAATTAGACGGCGTTTTGGACGAACCTGTTTGGCAACAAACTGAAACCGCCCGGCATTTTCGCTACGCCTTTCCGGTGGATACGGGCTACACCAAATCGCAAACCACGGCGCTCGTAACTTTCGACGATAAATATTTGTACATCGGCGTCACCTGCCTGCAAGCGCGCAATTCCTACACCGTGCAATCCCTCAAGCGCGACTTTCCGAACGGCACCAGCGATGTCTTGAATATCATTATTGACCCCTACAAAGATGGCTTAAACGGCTTTTTGTTTAGCGTAACCCCCCTCAATGTGCAGCGCGACGCCCTGATCGACAACGGCTCGAACCTCTCTTTTGAATGGGACAATAAATGGTATTCCGAAGTAAAAAACTACGACGACCACTGGACGCTTGAGGTTGCGATTCCGTTTAAGACCCTTCGGTATAAAGTGGCCGCCGGGGAAAATTCCTGGCATATCAATTTTTCGCGGGTTATTTTACAAAACTGGGAGGTGAGCACTTGGAAACCGGTTCCGCAGCAGTTTCCAGTCAACAACTTAGCCTTTACGGGCGACCTGATTTGGGAAACACCGCCGCCCGCGCTCAAGGCGAATATTGCCCTAATCCCTTATGCTACTGCGGGCTATTCCATTGATTATAAACGAAATGCGCAACAGGAAGTCCTCGAAAGACCAGATCATGTCACCAAGGGCATCGGCGGCGACGCCAAAATAGCTGTCACGCCTTCCCTGAATTTAGACCTAACCATAAACCCCGATTTTTCGCAGGTAGAAGTAGACCGACAAGTCATCAATTTGAGTCGTTTTGAACTGTTTTTCCCCGAAAGGCGACAGTTTTTCCTTGAAAACCGCGATTTATTTGCCATGTTCGGCTTCCCTTCCACGCGGCCGTTTTTCTCGCGCAGGATCGGGATCGCGCGCGACCCTATACGCGGAGGCGCCAGAACTGTACCAATTGCAGCCGGGGCAAGATTGAGCGGCAAAATCAACGACAATTGGCGGATTGGTTTGCTCAATATGCAAACCAAACGGCTTGATTTTGATTCTTCGCATGTTTTACCCGCTTCCAACTTTACTGTGGCGACTTTGCAACGCAAGATGTTCGGCCGCAGCGCGCTCAGCGCCATTTATGTGGACAAGGAAAACGGGCTGGCCAAGTTAACAGATGTTCAAAAACAAGGCATTCAAGCCTGGAACCGGGTGGCCGGGCTGGAGTATAATTTGTATTCTAAGGATAACCGTTGGGAAGGGGAGTGGTATTATCACCGCTCGTTTTCGCCCGATTCCAAACAACGCGGCGCTACTTATGCCAGTTTTTTGGGGTATCGCGACCGGCATTTCAACGCGCGGCTGGGTTATTTGGCAGTTGACAGTAATTACACGGCCGATGTAGGCTTTATTTCGAGAAAGGGCGTGCAAAATTTTTATCCGGGTGTAGGTTTTCGTTTTTACCCGTCGCATCGTTCCGTCAATACGTATGGCATTAGTTTGGACGGCGATTTGTCTTACAGTTTGGCCTTCAAGGAAACTGACCGCGACTGGTATTTGTATTTTAACACAGAGTTTAAGAACCAATCGGGCTTCGATATTGGCGTTTTTAACGATTATACCTTTCTTTTTGAGCCGTTTGACCCTACAAATTTAAACGAAGCGGGTACGAAACCGTTGCCCGGAAAAACGGGTTATCAATACAACGGCATTCGCGGCGATTATTACAGCAGCACGACCTACAATTTGCAAGGGCAGGTAAATTTCAGCGTGGGCCAATATTTTAATGGCAAATGGCTGAATGTGGACGGCCAGGTTTCGTACCGTTTGCAGCCCTATGGCGTTTTTGCCCTGACCTATAGTTACAACCGGATTCAGTTGCCGGCGCCGTATGCCTCGAATGATTTTTGGCTGCTGGGGCCGCGCGCGGAGTTGTCGTTTACCAAAAAACTATTTGCCAGCGCCTTTTTTCAGTACAATACCCAGGCCAATAATTTTAACATCAATACAAGGCTACAATGGCGTTTTGCCCCGGTTTCCGACTTGTTTTTGGTGTACACCGACAATTCTTTTGCCGAACGAATTCCGAATTCACCGGCCCGTTTTTTAGCGCCGAAAAACAAGGCGATTATCCTGAAAGTCGTTTATTGGTTGAATGTTTAAATTTTACACATCGCTATTCCTGCCTTGAAAAAATAGAAATTAAATAAACGCGTTTAACTTTACCGTTTCTTGAATTGGTCGTACACGCCTATTTAAAGAATCCCTATACCAAAAAACAATTCAAAAACCATTACCTATGAGATTAGTTTGCACTTTTTTGCTTTTTTCGGCGCTACTTGCCTCCAGTTGCAAGTTTTTACCCCTTTCTTCCTCCAAAAGTAAAGGCGGGGCGGATATAAAACCCGCAACTTACAGCGCCACCGGAAACGCCCAATCGGACTACATTCAGTTGTACAGCGATGCCGCTAAAACTGAAATGGAGCGCGGCGGCGTACCGGCCAGTATTGTTTTAGCACAGGGGCTGCTCGAAAGCAGCGCGGGGCAAAGCGAGGTTGCCAAGGAGGCCAATAACCATTTCGGCATCAAATGTGGTAGTGACTGGAATGGGAAATCGTACTATAAAAAGGACGATGACTATGATAAAAACGGCCAGTTGAAAGAATCCTGTTTCCGTAAATACAGTAGTGTGGATGAAAGTTTCCTCGACCACGGCCAGTTTTTGCATGATCCGAAAAAACACAACCGCTACGGTTTTTTGTTCAACCTTGACCAAACGGACTATAAAGGTTGGGCAAGAGGCTTACAATCAGCGGGTTATGCTACCTCGCCGACCTATGCCGACCAACTTATTGATCTGATTGAGCGCTACCGTTTGTATGAATACGATAAACCTGGCAAAGTCATTCAGCCCGGCGCGCCGCCCAGCACCCAAACGCCTGTGGTGAAATCGTCTGATGGAAAACCCGAAGTGGCGCCGCTCAATTCCCGCATCGGTCGCGTAAATGACGTGAAAGTGGTACTGACCAAAGACGGCGAGGCGCTTGAAGATGTGGCCCGCGGCTACCACCTGAACCCGGACAAAGTGGTGAGTTACAACGACCGCGGTTATCCGCCCGGCGTGCGCTTGCGCCCGGGAACCCGCGTGTACATTCAGCCCAAAAAAGATAAATGGCGCGGCCGGGATGCCGACCATTATGTGCGGGAAGGCCAAACCATGTTTGATATTTCGCAGCAATACGGCGTAAAATTGGACAAATTGCGGGAACGCAATGGCCTCCAACAAGGACAAGAACCGGCGGTCGGTGAAAAAATCAAGATCAAAGGCACGCGGAAAAACGGTGACATCGTAAAACTGCGGGATATTTCAAAAGAACCGATAAAACCAAATGTTCCGGTTGTGATCAGCCCGACCACGGGTACTCAAAAAGACAAAATGACGCCGAGTGATGACCTGGATTTTGAAATCAGCACCGATAAGGACAAAACGGATAAGCCGGCAACCGATAAACCGGTACAACCAAGCGGCAAACCTTCTACTACCGGATCGGATTATCCGAAAGATGACCCGAATCCGCAACCGGCCACCGGTTGGCAACCGCCTGTAACACCACCCGTTGACACTACACCGGAACAGCCGGAGGTAAAACCAGGCTATCACTTGGTTGTAAAAGGCGATACGTTGTACAGTATTTCAAAAAAATACAACACCACCGTGGCGCGCCTGAAACAAATGAATAAATTAACGGACGACGGCATTAAAATCGGTCAGCAATTAAAGATTCAGTAGCATAGCGCAAAGTCTTATGAAACAGTTATTTACGTTTGCCGTACTTTGCTTGGCTTTCCAACTTGCCGCGCAAAGATCAGCGACGCTTACCGATAGCGCACGCATCAGCCTGATGACCGCTGCACCCGGCGACGAGTTGTATAGCACCTTTGGCCATAATGCTATTCGGGTGTACGATCCTGCCAACCGGATTGACCGCTGTTATGACTACGGCACTTTTGATTTTGACCAACCAAATTTTTACCTCAATTTTTGTCGGGGAAAACTGCTGTATTCGCTGAGTGTCGAATCATACCGGGCATTTGAATATGGTAATTTACGGGAACGCCGTACCATGCGTGAGCAGGTATTAAATTTGACAAAAGACCAGCGTCAACAGGTTTTTGACTTGCTCCAGACCAATGCATTGCCTGAAAACAGGGATTATAAATACGATTTCTTTTATGATAATTGCGCTACCCGTATCCGAGACATTATCAAGGAGGTCTATTTTCATCAAATCAGTTTTGATAGTACCGGAAAAAAACCAGGCACAACCATGCGGCAGTTGCTGCGCCCGTTTTTAGCCAACTCACCCTGGACGCATTTCGGCATTGATTTGATCTTAGGCGCATCTTCTGACCGGGTAGCCTTAGCGGAGGATTATATGTTCTTACCCGATCATGTACACGATATAATCGGCGCGACCAAATTAGACGATGGTACGCCATTGGTAAAATCAGAACGCATGAACCCCGAACAGGGATTTCCTGTGGAGCACTATGACCCCGGCTTTTTTGGCAACCCACTGTATGTGATGTGTTTGATCGCCTTGATTGGCTTGTTGAGCATGACAAACCCGCGCACCGAACATATTTTTGATACGATATTTTGGTTTGCCCTTGGGTTGGCGGGGCTTATCATTGCCTTATTATGGTTTGCGACGGATCACTCAGCCACCAAAACCAACCTGAATATGTTTTGGGCCTTGCCCACGCACTTGCTGTTTTTCTGGCGACGTACTAAAAGCGAATGGACGCAAAACTATTTTACGGGCGCCGGTATTCTGGCTGCATTAATGCTGATCTTTTGGAAGTTTTTGCCCCAGGAAATGCCGGTTGCGGCCATTCCGATTGTTGTTTTGGTGGTGGTAAAAGCGCTTTGGAGGCGGTATTGGAAGCGGGGGAATGAGATTGCGTGACCCCCGGCCCCTGAAGGACAATGATGTTAACTTGAGGATTTAAGATTTAAGATTACATGATTTTAGATTTTAGATGGATGTACAACGCTTGGTATTACGAAAAAATCGGTGCCATATTCGTTGTAAATACTAAATCCGCAACCAGAAAGCCCGGAAATAAGCGACTCCATCTTAAATCATATAATCTTAAATCATGTAATCTTAAATTCATAAGTCAATGACCATCATTTTAAAGGTGGTACATTATCCTATTTCCCACAACTTTATCGTCCGATCATCGCTGCAAGAGATGAGGCAATCGGGTGTCCAAAGCAGGTGGTTTACCGAGTTGACATGCCCGCCAAAGCGCAGGGTATCAATCACTTTGAGTAATTCAAAGCTTGTTGCATCCCATATTTTAATGGTTCTGTCGCGGCTGGCGGTAGCAAACAGGCTTTGGTCGGGCGAAAATGTAATATGATTGAGGGTAAACAAATGCGCCGCTTGTTCTGAAACACAACGGATGGAATCGCCCAGTTCCCAAACCCGCAACATGGCGTCTCGGCCCCCGCTCAGCAGTTTTTTTTGATCGGGCGTATAACACAGCGTAAACACCGATTGTTGGTGGGCCGCTTCAATGACATATCTAATTTCAAGGGTATCGGCGTCCAGCAGGTAAATGGAATGGTCGCTGGCGCCGACGGCAAGTTCCCGGCGGGCGGGTGAAAAGGTGATACAACGAAGCGCCTGATTCGATAACTGATAACTTTCGATGCTGCGTTGAGATTCGAGCGACCAGCGGGTTAAGATTCCGTCGCCGCCAATAGAAAAAAGATGATTTTCTACTGCAAGCAAGCCATACACCCCTTTTTGATGGTGCTGGATATTGCGGTTATTTTCCGGCATTTGCAGGTCGATCCAGTGCAGGCCGCCGTTCATGTTGCCAGCTACAATTAATTGCCGTTCGGGAATATGGCACAGGGAAAACAATTGAGATTCAACGGAGGCTACCAAACGCCCATTCTCCGGGTCATTCAAGTCCCACGTAACAACCCAACCATCGCTGCCAGCCGATAAAAAACGTTGGTTGTTTTGGTCTTGCGCGAGTGCGTACAAGGCGCCTTGATGGCCGGTACAGGTATGCAGCAGCCTGATATTCATGTTGTTATGCCTTGGCAGGATTTACCAACAGGTAGTTTTTTCCTTGTTCGCCCATCCATGTTTTCAGATGTACGCTGGGTTTGAATTGGATTGCCTGACCAAAGCGGCCCGGCGCTTTCAGGCACAGAACATACAGCGGGCGCCCGAATTGTTTTTTCATTTCAATGCGCTCTACTTCGCTCCAAGGATACCGAACGGTGGTCCAATAGTTGGTGACAAAGAGGTATTGGTCGTCGGCGTCGATGCGTTTAATGGGCAGGAAAGATCGTTTTATCACCCAAAACCAAAAAAGCATAATCACAATCATCAATACCCGAACCACCATCAAAGGCAACAGTGCGCCATGCGCTTCATCTTCTTCTGACAGGAAAAAACCAAGCATCAACCCGGAGAGCAACACCGTGCCAAATATCGGGATAAACACCCGCCAGAACAGAGTGCTGTTGGAACTCATCTGGGTGACTTTCGTAATCGGGCCGGGCGTCGTATTGTCCGTATGTTCGACCGGGTTATGCGCTTGTTGTTCTTCCATGCGGATTGTTAAAACCTAATTTTTATCCTTGGCTTCATCGGCTTTTTTCTTGTCGATGATTTTGATGCGGCTGCCGCCTTTCAATTTGCGGGCGACTGCCGAGTAGGGGCCGGTCACAACCGTTTCACCTTCCTGCAAACCCGACAGGATTTCGATATGATCGTTGTCCTGAATACCGGTTTTTACTTCACGAATACCGACCGTATCATTGGAAACCACAAAAACGATTTCTTTGATCAGGTCTTTCTTATCTTTTTTGTCCTTTTGGGCTTGGTTGGGATCCACATCTTCGGTCTTCTTGATTTTTTTCTTGTCATCGGCGCCTTCTTCACGGGCCGTAACGGCGATCAGGGGCACACTCAGGGTGTTATCGGCGGTATGCGTAAACACATCAACGGAGGCCGACATGCCCGGGCGGAAGGGGTAACGGCGGCCGTCTTTCAACAGATCGGCATACGAAACCGGATCGACCCTGATTTTGACCACAAAGTTAGTAACCTGATCGGAATTCAAGCTGGTAATCGTACCTACATTGCTGGCGCTGTTTGCAATTTCCGTGACTTTGCCCTTGAATTTGCGGCCAAGATAGGCATCTACCTCTATATCCGCCTCATCGCCGACGCTTACTTTGAGGATGTCATTTTCACTTACATCTACCTGCACTTCCATAGAACGCATGTTTGCGATGCGCATCATTTCGGTGCCGGCCATTTGCAGGGTTCCTACCACGCGTTCGCCTTTTTCTACGTTGAGTTTGCTGATAATCCCGCTCACTGGGGCAGTGATAATGGTTTTTTGCAGGCTGGTGCGCAGTTCTTTGAGTCGGGCGGCGGCGCTGTTGATGCCGAATTCGGCGACATGCACATTTTCGCGGGCTGAATTCAGGCTGTTTTCCGAGGATTTGAGGCTGGCTTCGGCAGCGGCTAAACCGGCTTCCGCTGATTTCAGGTTGTTTTGCGAGGTTTCAAAATCGGCTGCCGAAATAACGCCTTCCGAAAACAACTTTTCATTGCGCTTGTGCGTATTGCGCGCCACTTCCAATTGAGATGCCGTGCGGGCGCGGTCGGCTTTTAACTGCTCGATCTGGGCGCTGCTGACTTGTACATTGGAAGAAGAGATTTCACGTTGAGAGCGTGCGGTGCTGACGGAGGCCATGCCTTGTTCAACCGCGCTTTGGTATTCGTCGGGTTTGATTTTTGCTAAAACCTGTCCTGCCGTAACGGAGTCGCCCTCCTGCACATAAAGTTGAACGACCTCGCCTGAAACGTCGGAGCTGATTTTTACTTCCGTTTCAGGGAAAATTTTACCGCTGGCACTCACGGTTTCGCGGATGGTGCGACGTTCCGTTTTTTCAACATTTACTTCTTCACCGCGCGGTTTTTGGCGGGCTTTATACACGGCGGCGGCAATCAAAACTGCCAGCAAACCGATCAGGGCATAAAGCAGTGTTTTATTGCGTTTGGGCGGCTTGGTTGTCATTTTCGTCATTGTTTTTGATCAGGACAATAATACTTTTTCCGGTACAAGGTTAAGGCCCGATTTAGGCGCAGAAAAAATAGTTGGATAAATGGCGAAAAAAGCCGGATGAAATCCGCGAAATGGCGGGTGTATTGAGTTTGACCACGTATTTGAAAACCGTCGATTCAAGCGTGATTTCCAAATGCTTATAAATTTCGGGCTTTATCCAAACCAAACTTCTGATACGCTCGTAGGTTTTTAAGGAGAATTTGATAAAAAGACGATTTTTTTGAAAAAAAAGCGGAATTGGCACGAAATTTTAACGTAATACACGTAACGAAACATGTAAAAATTGAGTTTTATAACTGGATCAAAGTGGATTGTGAGCTTGTTTTGAAAAAAACATTGAATTAGAAGGCAACCATTTTCAGAGCCACTTTGTCTTAATTTTAATAGTTGCGCCGGAAGGCTTACACCGTCTTTGGTCAACGTGTTTTACAAGCAGCGCAACATAAGAAGCGCTACGGACTTACTTTGAAACATTAACCGATTTAAATTTTTTATTATGAAACTAATCCTTGCAATTCCCGCATTCAGCCTGCTGTGCTCCAGCGCCATTGTCATCGACAAAAAAGCGCCCGCACACGATTTTACACCCGTGCCGCCGACGGTGGAGGAAAGTATTGCGCCCAAGATGTGGAGCACCCATCCTGCCGTTTATAAAGGCGAGTCACTTGAGTTGTTTTTCGCGCCGCCTAATCCCACCTATCTTGGGGTGATTGACCCGGATGGCCGATTTTTTTACCTTGTTTATCCGAAAGAAAGTATGGTCGGCAACCTCAAACCGCTTGTTGACAGTGAGCGCTTTGCCGATATGGAGACCCTGGTGATTAATACCTCGACGCTCACAGCCGACCCGTACACGTATGGCGTTTTAGACAATCAACCGGTGTTTACCAAAACCGGGATTTACCGTTTTGTGCTCGGCAATGACCTGCATGTGGATGATGAGTCCTTGCTGGAAATTGTGAAAATTCGGTATACGCACCGGGAGAAGGGGTTTAGGGGGTAGACGGTAGACGGTGGACGGGAGACGGTGGACGGGTGCTTCGGGTTTGAGTTTGTTTTTGAATTTGAGTTTTTTGTTTTTGAATTTGAGTTTGTTTTTGAACTTGAACTTAAACTTGGATTTATTTTTGTTTTTACCGTTTCTTTTCCCAGTCTTTCGAACTTAAACGATATGAAATTATAAGGGCAATTTGTTGATAACCAACAAATTGCCCTTATTGATGTATTTGAAAAAAGAAGTTTGACAGCAAATTTAAACTCAAGTTCAAAAACAAACACCCAAATTCAACAGCAGATTCAAACTCAGATTCAAAAACAAATTCAAGTTCAAAAACAAACTCAAACCCGAAGCACCCCGTCCACCGTCTCCCGTCCACCGTCCACCGTCTCCCGTCTAATCCAACTTCAACGGTTTCCCCTGATAAAAATCAAGGATTTTGAGGCGGAACAGGTAATCATATTTTGCAACGATCAGGTCGTTTTCGGCGATGGAGAGGTTGGTTTTGGCTGTGGTTAGTTCAAGGGTATTGGCAGCGCCAAGGTCGTGGCGTTTTTCCGTGTTTGAATATGCGATGCGGTTGGCGTCGACAGATTTTTGAGACGCTGCTAATTGTAGTCGGGCTGAGCGCGCATTGGCAATAGCCGTTTGGATATCGTTTTTGAGTTGCTGGCGGGTTTGGTTGTTTTGCAACTGCGCATTGATGATTCCAAGGCGCGCACGCTCCACTGACAGTCGAACGCGGCCGTTCTGGTAAATTGGAATTTGAACCCGTAAGTCAATACCTTGGCCAAAGTTGCGGTCGATTTGTGAACCATACGTCACTTTTTTGAGGTAGTATTCTTCCCTGTAAAAAGTAACTGGCAAAATGGTACCGCCAACATCTACCGACTGGGTTGGGCCAGGAACGAGATTCCCGGTATAAACAGCATTTTTTGACTGCGAAGAATAGTAAGAGGAGAGGTTTGCACCAAGCGATACAGTAGGGTAGTACGCTGCCCGCGCAATGGACACTTGTTCTTCGGCGCTCTTTATTCGAAAGTCGGCGGCCGTTATGGAAGGCTGTGTGTTCAGCGCCGTGTTGTACACAGGGGTGAGCGAAACAGCGTCCGGATTGATGTCGCTTGGAATCAGCACCGTCGGGTGTTCAATGCGCAGGTCAAAATCAGGCTCGAGTTGCAACAATTGTTTCAGGTTTAAATAGGCCAGATCCGTGTTGTTGCGCGCTACGATAGCGGCTTGTTCTTCTTTGGCAATTTGGGCCTCAATTGTATAACGCTCAGCCTGCGGTTGGGAACCGGCGTCAATCAATTTGAGGGTATTATTCAATTGTTGTTTGCTTTGTTCAACCCGTTTTGTTGCCGAGGTAGCCTGCTCTTCATTCAACAAGATACTCAAGTATGCTGAAGCGATTTGCAAGCCAAGGCTGTTTATCGTTTGCTCTGCGTCGGCAGCGGCGGCTTTGGCGTCCCAGCCCGCTTTTTTTACGGAATGGTAAATTTGTCCACCGCTGAACAAAGAAACACTGGCATTGAGACTCAAACTATTTGTCCCGATTGCCTGGTTGCTAAATCCATTGGTGGTAGGGTCGATGGTGTAACCGAATTGCTCGCCCAAACTGGTGTTGGCGCTTACATTCGGCAGCCTTGACGCTTTTGCCTGCTTTTCCGATAACAAGGCCGTTTTGATGTTTGCTTCGGCCTGTTTTACAGAAATATTGTTGTCGCGGGCGTAATTAATACATTTTTCCAAGGTCCAAATGTCCTGTGCCTGAAGCCCGAAGGTGGCAGCCAGCAAGGTTAAGAGGAAGGCGCATTTCTTAAAGTTCTGATTCATAAAGAGCAAGAAAAGTTTGTTTCTGTCTCCAGCCGTTTTTCCGATTGCAAGGTTACGGTAGAAATGTTAAGGCGCGCGCAAAATTCTATTAAAGGGCGGAATTAGTCTACAAGGGTAACATTTCCCTGTATTTTTTCTTTGACGCCATTGGCATGCGCCAACTCAGCGATCCAGACATACACGCCGAGCGCTGCTTTGCGATTGTTGAAATTGCCGTCCCAGCCAGTACTTATATCGTTGGTGAACAGGTTGTTGCGCTCAAAAACCGCATTGCCCCAACGGTCAAATACCTTGAGGTATGAAATCGCAATTGGATTTTTAGATTGTATGAAAAAAACGTTGTCTGGCGCTTGCTTAGAGGGCGAAAAAACATTTGCGACATATACCTCATGATCGACTTTAATGGATAAGTCATCAATGGCCACGCAACCGTATTCGTTGACGATTTTTAAACTATAGTCCGCATTGTCAATCGGATAAAATGCCGTTTTTACGCAATTCAGGCAGGTAACGCTTAGGTTTTGCGTGCTAAATTTCCAACGGATATAAGT
>JBAXTB010000134.1:0-14090 GCA_037130425.1 Bacteroidota bacterium | reverse complement strand
ACTATCGAAGAGCCGCATAAAATCCTTAAGTCAATGACATTGCCCTAAAGGGGAGTTGATCCGAAAAGTGGTTGATTATCATGCTTTCTTGAGATATGCTCCCCTTTAGGGGTTGGGGGCGGCCAAGAAAAACGCTCGAAATTCCATTATCCGAAAACTAAAAACCTAAAGTGCCAAAGTAGAATTAAGTTAAAGACATTGCCATGCACAGGTCAAGGGCGCCCAAGCCCGCACAAATCCTCAGCCCAACGCCCACTTCGACATTCGATATTCATCTGTTCGATATTCGATATTCCCTAACTCCATCCGTTCCAATATCCCCCCAAATTCACCTCAGCAAATGCCTTCATCCCCGTCAGCGTGCGTTGCCGCAAATAACCCGGTTTTGAAACAGGCAAAACCGGTTTTCCTTTGGCCAAAACCGGCTGATACACATTCGTAAATCGCGTAAAACGAAGGGTTTGCGTTTCACCAGATACATGGTTTTCCAATCGAATTGTAGAGCGACTGATGCTTGCGGCGGCTTCTTGCGCGCGCGTGAGCCACACATCGCCAACGGGTTGAGATGTTTTGAACAAACGCCGAATTTGAACCAACGCTTCGCCGGAAGCCTCCTCTAAACGGTTAAAGATCGTGCCGGGCTTATAATCAGGCGCCGGGGTTTCCGTACCAGGCGCCGCGCCGCCAATGTACAAGGCGCGCGCTTTCCAGCCTTCCGGATTCCAGGGCTGCGGCGCCAGGGTAGGGGTGTCCTCTTCTTTCAGGTCGCCTGCCTGCCAGCGCGCGTGCGCCGCGTGCGAGGCATACCAGCTACTTTCAACACATAAGCGCCGAATAGCAGATTCGAGCAGTAATAATTGTATCGCCGGCCCTTTCAGGCTCATCAGCGGCTCGCCGGGCAGCAAAAAAGCACCCTCCGCAGCTGCCCTGACTTGCACGGTCAGGCGCATACGCTGCAAATGGTTCAAAAAACTTTCGTGCAACACCGAGCGCCCGCGCGCATCTGCGAGGCGACCAAGGCGCTGAATGATGTCGGGCGAAAACCGAAACGTATTCACATGTTCCGCAAATAAACCCATGCCGCAAGCAATCGTAAACGGCCCCCCTACAGGACTTAATACGTGCATGGTTTCAATTTGGCTGTATCGGCCATTGTCCCAGGCTTCCTGGGCCGCGAAGGCCGGCGCCGGATCCGACAGCCAGTCGAAGTTGGTATTATTGTCAGCCATTTGCTTTGTATTTAATTAATTTTCCTGCGTAAACAAGTGAAAATTAATGCCGACCGCTAAGAAAACCATATCGCCGCGCAAAGCATGATTTAATTCGCCCAAAAACAGCCGTCGGTATCCGAGCCGCAGCCGGATGCTCTGATAGGAACCTTGTGGAATGTCCGGGTCATCTTCTGACAGGTGTTTTAACTTGACGTCCGTCGTCAGGGTGCCCATGAGAAAGCCCCGCTTCAATTTGAAATTGATGTAATAATCGGGCAAAGGATTGTTTTCATCACCGGCTTGCGGCGCGCGCAAGATGCTGACGCCCGCGCCTAAAGACGGGAATATGCGCAGTTTTTTAGAATTAATGATGTCATACCCGAATTCGAGTTCCGGCGCCATAAAGGTGGCTTTGTCCTTCTTGGGCCACAAATAGGTATTTACATAAAGGTCGCGGTCGAGGTAAGTGCGCCCGATGGTAAAGTGAAAACCGAAATTCCAGCGGTTTTGCCAATAAGCAAGGCCAAAATCACCGGCATATAAAGGCTTGAGACTTCGGTCCGTTTCATCGCGCCAGTTGCCGTTTTGGAACAATAAATCCAGGTTCAAGGCGCTTTTGCCGGGTTTGGCGATGAACGTTTGGGTCGTTTTTAGAAAACGATTGAAACGGGAGTTCGGGTAGCGTTTGGCAAAGGAATCTACCCGCGTGTTCCAGTCCCTTGCATTTACGTTCATGCGCAACAAATATTCGAGCATGAGCGTGGAAAACACGCGCTCTTCTTCGCTCAAAAATCCCTCGCGCAGTTTGCGAAACATATCGTACCGCTTTTCATATAAATTGCGATCCAGCCACTCGTACAGGCTGTCGGGCGGGGGCTGAATTTTATACGCTGCTAAGCTGCGCTCGTGGTCGTCGAAGCGGGCCACTTCTTCAAATAAATTGCCGTAGGATTCCTCCCAAAAATACAAAAGCCAGCGTTCATCCCATATCAGCGCGGTGTATTGATCGTTTTCTAAGCGCATCAATGAATCTTTCCAGATTTGCGCAGTGGCCTGGTCATTGTCTAAAAAGGCCGCTTGCAAGGCTTGTCGCGCCTTCGCAATCTGATCGTAACGACCAGGTTTGGCGCCTGAAACTGCCGTATCTGTTTGCGCACAAAGCGGCATGAGAAACAGCAGATAAACGAATAGAGACAGGTAAATACGTATCATATTGTGTTAAATATCAATTTCACCTTCAAAAACTTGTTGGGCCGGGCCGCAAAGCCAAATGTCGGAAAAAGTACCGTCTGCCTGTCGTTTAAAACGGACGGATAAATTACCGCCCGCCGCTTTTACAGGCACTTCAACATCGGTTTCGTTTTGATTGCGGTACAAAGACGAAGCAATGGCCGCTGCTGTTACGCCGGTTCCGCAGGCTAAGGTTTCGTCTTCCACACCCCGTTCGTACGTGCGGATGTTGAGGCCCGTGTCATCAAGGGAAACAAGGTTTACATTGATGCCATTTGCCGCAAAACGCTCGGAATAACGCACCGCCCGGCCTTCCTGCACCATATTTTTATCGTCGATTCGGGTTTCAAAGCGTACATAATGCGGGGAGCCGGTGTTGAGCAAAAAGGTATTTCCGTCTTGTTCTACCTTACGCACCTCAATCATTTTTAGTTCCACCCATTCGCCTTTTGGCGCGATAGAGCGGATAATTTTGGCTTCGTGTTCACCGTCGATGGCCATAAAACGGCCGTAATCGGAAATAATGCCCAAATGTTGTGCAAATGCCGCAATACAACGTCCGCCGTTGCCGCACATGCTGCTTTCCCGTCCGTCGGCATTGAAATACACCATTTCAAAATCATATTCCGCGTGGTTTTGCAACAAAATCAGCCCGTCGGCGCCGATGCCGAAACGGCGGTCGCAGAGGCGCTCAATCGTTTCCGTGTCCGCGCGGGTAAGCCCTTGTTTTTCTCGTTGGTCGACCATGATAAAATCATTGCCGGCGCCCTGGTATTTCCAAAATTTCATGGTCATATTTTATTTATAATAACGTCTGATCGCGTAGTCGGTTCATTGGGTTAAAGGCTGGTTTCGTCTATTGTTTGAAATGCCTGTCAAGAATTTAAACTAAAAATGCGTTTCATTCGTTTTTTTACTTGTCTATTATGACAATCTAATTCGTATTCATGAGAAAATACCTGTCGCTTTTATCCGCTTGTGTCCTTTCCTCTTTATTATCCGTGTACTTGTTCAGCCGATTCGCCCAGCCGAGCCGGGTGGTATGGGCGGAACAAGAAGGCGCGGCGCGTTACACAGGATTGGTTGAAAAATTATTCAACCAACGTTCCACCAGCGCTTTTAAGTCTTCGGCGCCCACTGATTTTACGGAATCAGCCGAAGTCGCGACGCCTGCCGTGGTCAATATCCGCGCTTTGATTCAAACCGGGGCCGGTATTTGGAACGGCGGTTCTATGACGGGATCTTCGGGGTCGGGGGTCATCATGTCGCCCGACGGCTTGATTGTGACCAATCATCATGTGGTGGAAAAAAGCACAGATATTAGGGTCACCTTGGCCGACAAGCGCGAATATAAGGCGAAAATAGTAGGCTCTGATCCGTCTACTGATATTGCCTTGCTGAAAATTGAAGAAATGGAACTTCCGTTTATTGTTTTTGGCAACAGCGACTCGGTACGCGTGGGCGAATGGGTGTTGGCCGTGGGCAATCCGTTTAATTTGGAAAGTACCGTAACGGCCGGTATCGTGAGCGCTAAAGGCCGGAATATCAATATCTTAGGCGGAGAAGCCAGCATTGAATCGTTTATTCAAACGGATGCTGCCGTAAACCCTGGCAACAGCGGCGGGGCATTGGTAAACACAAACGGAGAATTAATTGGCATTAACACGGCAATTATCACGGAATCAGGCAGTTATGAAGGATATTCCTTTGCGGTGCCTTCTAATTTGGTGCAAAAAATCATCCGTGATTTGAAAGAATTCGGCGTCGTGCAACGCGCGTATTTAGGCGTGCGCATCGAAGATATTGACAGTGAAACCGCGCGTGAAATCGGGTTGCCGACCGCCGAGGGTGTCTTTGTTACCCGCGTCAATTCGGATGGAGGCGCTTCAGATGCGGGCCTTCAAACCGGCGATGTAATTATCGGCCTCAATGATACCCGCCTGAAACATACGCCTGAATTGCAGGAATTAGTTGGTCGTTACCGCCCCGGCGAAAAAGTTACCATTGAATATTGGCGCAAAGGGAAAAAATTCCGCACGCAGGTTACGCTCAAAGACAGCAATAATACCACCAGCACGGCAAAGGTGGAGGGCGACGAACTCAAAAACGACGTCGGACTTGAACTGCGGGATTTGAACAAGGAGGAACGACGAAAAATGCGCTTGCAGGGCGCTTTGGTGACATCCGTGAAGCGCGGCAGCCCGGTATATTCCACCAACATGCAGCCGGGATTTGTCATTACAAGCGTCAATGGCAACCGGGTGAGCAATGCCTCGGATGCCATTGACGCCATAAAACATGCTTTTAACAGCCTTTCCTTGGATGGGTATTATGAAGGCGAGCCGGATTTGTACTCTTACCGCTTCAAAAAACGCCAATAAGGACAAAAAACTACCTTCTTTTAAGCACTAAACTATCAGCCGGATAATGGGCTTTAATGGTGTCCATCAGGCTTTGCGCCCAATTGGTGATAATGCCCCTTTGTTCGTCCGTTAGTCTGGCGTCGCTGTGAATCCAGGTGTATGAATTCAGCGGCATTTCGCCTTCCTTCACATTTTTGATGATCTCATCTAATTTGTGGTTCTGCACGGCAATCTTGCGCGTGGTGAACGTGGAAAAATTCAGCTCCCGTTTTCCTTCATTGATATGATCGGCGAGCCACCAGGCGACCGGCTGGAAATTAGCGTACCAGGGATATACCGTGTTGTTGCTGTGGCAGTCGTAGCAGGCTACTTTTAAAATGGCTTCCACGTTTTCAGGCACCGGATATTTGGTGGAAATATGGTGTGTTTGGTCGTTTGACTGGTTTTTGGCGGGTTTGATAAATTGAATGATAACCAGTATCACCAATAGACCGATCAGGATATTTTTTACGTATTTTTTCATGGAACAAATAGATTTTACAAAAGAAGTCAAAAATAGGGATTGTTATTGAAATTCTGGCTATCGTTGTACAACTACCTTCCCAACCCCTAATATACCCTCGCCTGCAATTTGCAATTCATACAACCCATTTGTCAAATCTGAAACATCCAAAGAAATCAATTGTTTGCCTGGCGCCATTGCCGGTGTTACCATCGTTTTCACTATTTGGCCCTGTGTGTTAAACATTCGAACCGAAACATTGCCGTAAACAGGCATATCGAGGCTGGTGGTAATTCGACTATCTGCCGGATTCGGAGCGATCATAATTGTTTGAAAAACAGTGCTTTCGGTCGTTCCGGCCGGCGACTCCAAATCTATATTCGAACGAAAATCATTTGTGTATGCGCCATTGGTACCCGTGTATAATCCCTGTTGCGCATTGCGCACGCGCAGGTAAGGAGCCGCGAAACCGAACGAATTATTGAACATGCCGTTGCCCGCATCGTCCACTACATGCAATTGGTAACAATCATCGCTGGGGATGTTTACATTGACTTGCAAATGGGTGTTGTTCGGGTAAGCGCCGGGATCGTTTGAGTGCGCGAGTTTCAGGCCGCCGCCATTTGGGCCGACCGCCGTGTTTCCCCCGGAAGCGACCACTGCGCCCAGCGAATTGGTGATTTCCCAATACAGTTCATAGCCTTCAAAATCAGTTTGAATATCAACGATCCAGTTCTTTTTGCCTGCCACATTGCGTTTTACACCTCTGCCGAGTTTGTTGCCGAAATCATCCGTATCCGCCAAGTCATTCACGCCGCTGATGACCACGTTCATGTTGGTCGTTTGGGTAAGCGTAACCGGATTCATGGTCACGGTTTTGCTGCCCAAAGGCGCAATATTGCCGGTCCAGTCGTAGGTTTCGAGTACGTTGGCGCCGCTGAGGAATTGCAATTGCAGTTTGGTAATCGGGTTGGAACCGATGTTGCGCACATCCACAGCGGGACTGAAGGTATAACTGTCACAAAAATCGGGCACTGTAGGCGCCAGGGTAAGCAACATGGCATTGTCGGGCGCGCCGGGGCTGTTGTGGATGCCGAAGGGCCGGGTGTCGGAGCCGAGGAATTGGCCGCCTTCCGCCACCACATTTCCAGCCTGGTTCTTGAGTTTAAAGTAGCCCTGACCATCCTGGCAGCAGAGTCCGTCGCCCAAACCATCGTAAATGTTAAACTCGTAGCAATCGTTATTTGCCAGCGGGAAATTTACATTTACAATGCCCTCGGCGCTGGTGTATTTGCCGCTGTTGGATTCGTTCGGGTATTTGACCTGCCGGTTGCCGCCGTAACGCAACACCATGCCGCTGCTGTTGGTGATTTCCCAATAACAGGCGTTGGGATTTTGATCGAGTTTTAACTCCAGGCCGAACAGGTTTGTATTTACATCCGGCGCGATGTTGACAGCGGTGAAATAGGCATTGTCGCCAGGGTGATCGTCGATACCGCCGTTGATGTTGGTGGCTGAAATCAGGAGATCGGTGTTTTGTGAAAACGTAGACGTATTGAACGTAATCAGTTCATTTTCATAGGTATTCAAATGCCCTGTCCAGGAAATTGTTTGCGCGATTAAGCCATTGTATTTAAGCGCGACGCTTGCACTGGTAAGCGGCGTCGTACCCAGATTTTGCAGGTAAAATGCGGGCGCAAAAGTTTTTTGCTCGCAAAAATCGCCTTCAAATCCCGTGTATTTCAGGATAGAAGCGTTGTTTGTACCGCTCGCAAAGGTGCAACTCGACAAGGTATTGAAAATCTCATTGGTCGGTATTTGCCCGATTTCGGTAACGATCCGGTTTGGGCAAATTTTGTACACCGTAGGGAAATAATTGATTTCAAAGGCTTCCGCAATGGCGCGGCTGTCGATGATGGGGTAGGGCGTGTTTTCCACCCAGTTGCCCTGCGTGTTCGTGCCGGTGCCGTTCAAATCTTCCAGCGTGGTGTTTTCATCGCCTTCGACCATAAATACCATAAACTCGCCGGTTCCAGTCGGTCCGTGCTGGGCGTACAATTCTTCCAGTGCGCCGGAGGTATGGTAATTCCAGCACGGATTGCACCAGGTGGCGGAGATGTCGAGCACCACGGTTTTGCCTTGGTTCAGTATATCGTACAGGCGCCAGGTGTTGCCGTTGATGTCAGTGGCCGTAAAATCAGGTGAAACGCTGCCGGGCGCCAACTGTGCAGATAAGGCATTGATTGTCAGGGCAAAAAATGCGGTAAGGATGAGTTTGTTCACAACCTTTTGATTTATTTTTTGACCAATATTTTTGTGTCATGCACGTCGCCTGCGCTAAATTCCAGTGAATAAGAACCGGCAGGAAGCGCGCGTAGATTGAAATTGTGCTGTTGTTCGCCGGCGGGCAGTTTAACGTTGTTGAGCAGCGTGGCAACCAGGGCGCCTTGCATGTCGTAGAGGCGAATCGTGACGGCGGTGGGTGTAGGTAACTCGTACAAAACGTTCACAACATTTTCAACCGGATTTGGGTAAAGTACCGGGTGAAAACGCACAAACGGCGCTTCCACGGTAGGCGACGCGGTTTGGTGCTGCACGAGGATATCGTCGAGCGCCAATTCGGTATCATCATCAGAGTTGTGCAAAAACGCCAGATAAATGGTTTTACCGCTATATGCTGCCAAACTTACGGAGTGAGGCTCCAATAAACCGTAATCAATGGTGGCTCCCGCAATAAAATAGTCGGTGAGCGTATAGCCGTCGGCGTGAATATAGCCGGGCGTAAATTCAAAATTGGAAATATCCGTGCTTTGGCCGTTGCCGGTAATGGATTGCATGGAGGCGGCTTTGAAAAGCGTGTCGGCAAAATTGGCGGGCGTTTGCGGCAAATTGCTGTTGATGGCAGCCATCACGAGGTAGCCGTCTAAGTAACGCGGGCCTTGGTAAGATGCTGATTTCCAATGCAATGTAAAGTTTGCGTCGGTCACATTGATCGGCGGTGTAATCAGCCAGTTCCGGTTTCCGGGGAGGGAGTTTTGCAGGAAGGAATAGGAAGAAGCGCAATAATTAACGACACCTGTGATTGAATCCAGTGCATACGAATAAAATTCTCTGAAATACCAGCGTTGGGTTGCCGCCGATCCGATAATGGAGGGCAGTCCGTCCTGGTCATAATTCACCCAGGTTTGATCATTTCCGGTAGGTGTTGCCGCCATTGTTGTCAGCACATCAAATTGGAAATCTTCGAACAGGATGGTGTCGGCCACCTGTGCATTTACAGAGCGGGCAAAGGGTAAAAGGAGGATAATCAGCAGGTACAGTTTGCGCATGGCCAAATTAATTTGTGTTGAGAAAGGCGCAAATGTAGTAACAATGGTTGGGACATAAAAATAGCATTGCTAACAATGTAAACTTCGTTATAAAATTCGGAAATTATTTTGTTGGAAAAAATATAAAAATATTGTCTTACAGGCTTAAACGATCTTTAAACTCCCCGGCGCGCCTTACTGAAATTTCAACTCGAATCCCGCCGCGCAAGGTTACGCGCATGGACCCATGAAAGAACGGTTCGATGTTGGTGATATAGCGCAGATTGATAATCTGTTGTCGATTGGCGCGAAAAAACAGTTCGGAAGGCAACTTTTCCGTAAGCATATTCAGGCTTTTTCGATGTAAGGGTTTTTCTGAACCGAAATAAACCCGCACATAATTGTCTTCACTTTCAAATAAAAATATATCAGATAATTTTACAAAGTAACATTTTTCACCATCTTTTATAAAAACCAGGCTTTCTGGTTGCAAATGATAGGTCTGGTTGGAAGGCGCCTCGCCGGCAGGTAATGTCATCCGGGGGCGCATGGCTTCACGCACACCGGAAATCGTTTTTTCAAGGCGTTCGGGCCGTACTGGTTTGAGCAAGTAATCAAGCGCATTGGTTTCAAACGCACGGAGGGCAAACTCATCGTATGCTGTAACAAATACAACCCTCGGACTTTCCTCGAGTTCCGCAAGCAAATCAAATCCGCTTTTGCCCGGCATATTGATGTCCAGAAAAATAAGATCCGGCTTGTGACGGTGTATTTTGGCCAGCGCGTCGGTTGCGTCAGAGGCTTCGTCTATAATGTGAATGTCTGGAAATGCAGCGAGTAAATGCCGTAAATCCTGACGCGCAAGGTCTTCATCGTCAATGAGTAAGATCCGAATTTCCATGTCAGGGAAGTGGAATATGCACAGTGGCGGTCACTGTATTTTGTTCAAAGTTGTTTACAATATCAAATCGGGATTTTCCTCCGTACAACATGTCGAGTCGCCGCCGAATATTCGTCAGTCCGATGCCCTGGCGTTCGGGATTGGGTGCAAAATGGCCGGTATTGCACACTTCAATTTGTAAAAAATCGGATTTTACACAGGCACTGATTTGAACAATTCCGCCTTGAATCATTTGCGCAATGCCGTGTTTTATGGCATTTTCAGCCAAAGTTACGAGGAGTACAGGCGGAATCGGCCATTTTTCGGCGCCGGATTCAATGTTTAAATGATATTCTAGGCGTTGATTAAAACGGATTTTCTCCAGCGCCAGGTAATCCTGCGTGACAGAAATCTCATCTGTTAAGGGCACCAAGGTCTGTTTTTCGTAGTTCAGGGAGTAGCGTAATAAATCGGACAGGCGCATGACCGCATCGCCGGCCAGCGCCGGATTGCTGTGGGTAAGCGCTTTTACACTATTCAGGGCATTAAAAAGAAAATGCGGATTGAGTTGGGCTTTGAGGTTTTGCAGTTCTACGTTTTTAAGTTGGTTTTCCGCGTCCAAATGCTCCATTTTTGTGCGATTGATGCGCTCCATCAAACTGTACAGGTGGTACGTGAGTACCCACACAAAAATATAACGCGACCAATTGAGTACCGACATAAAGACGTAATTCGGCGTGAGTTCTGCCCAATTTACAGTCGTTTCTATGATGATCGATACGAGGGTTAACGCTGCAAATAACGCGAATGATAACCCGAAAACAGCCAAAAATGCCCAGATCGCCATGCGCGTAAAGGGCATTTCAAGGAAGTGTCGGCGTATCAGTATGGCGCGATAGCCGTGGGTGATTCCGATGCCGAGCAGACCGGCTATGGCCATGAGTAAGGCTGCATACCAGTTGAAAAAGCCCAATCCCAGCAGATTGACAATTTCATAGAGGAGGAACGAGGTCCAGCCCAATAACTGGCAAAGCCAGTAAGCCTGTGGTTTGGTTATTGACATGGCAATCAAATCATGCTATTTCGGGTACCTGATGTGCTTTCATTAATACAGCCTGGAGCCATTTTAGTTCAAAATTCCGTTGGCCCTCAAATGGTAAATCGGCTAATTTAGCCATTCCTTTTTCCGCAAAATCCTTCGCCTGTTCAACGTCATTTTCCAATAAAGCCAGCGCCGCTTTTACCCTGAATGTAGCGGCATCCGGCGCTTTTTCAGCTGCTTTTTGAATGCTTGCCCAACATGCCTGCGCTGCGTCGCGATCTTCTGCCAAAAATGCATAAAAAAATACCACGTCCTTTAGATAATGGGCCTGAAAAGGGCCGGGAATTGCATCAATATGTGTTTGTATCGCCTGCGCCAAAGGCCAGGCTTTTTTTGTTTCGCCCCTGTCAAGATGGTGCGTAAAAGCAAAGTAATGTCCGTTTAAACCCAGCAGGTTGTCGGGCGCGCGCGTGAGTAGGCGCGCAAGCATGTCCGCCGGATAATCGCCGGGCAATTTTCCGGCGCCCAGCATGGCGGTTATGGCCAGGTTGGCTTCTTCATACCGCGCATTTTCACCTTTGCTCAATAGTGAAATCAAACGCGCGCCATCCGACATAAAGCCGCCGCTGCGGGTCGGTATTAAGGTCGCAATAAAAATTAAGCCCGAAATAGCGCCGGTTAAAAGCAGCATAAAACCAAGGGCGCGCACTGTAAGGCTGACACTTGTTTCTACGGGCTGACTAAATATTGCATAAAATGCGGTTCCCGCGATCACACTCAGCAGCAGACTCGCCAAAGGGCCGGCTGCCACAATGCGTACGAATTTCAGGCGTAAATCCTGGCCCCGCTCAAACGTTTGCGGCACCGTTGCGGCAATACCGCCCATCAAAGCGGCATTTCGATTCAAATAAACCCGTACCCCGTTTGCGGTTCCCCGAACGCCCAGAAAACCTGCCACATACAGCGCCATGCGAAAACCCTGTAGCAAGCCGGCTGTCAAATGACCGAGTTCGTGAAAGGCGATCGACAGCCAGGCGGCAAAAAATCCAATTGCGATATACAAAGGCAGTGCAGCGGAACTCGGCGGGCCGATCAAATTAAGGGGCAATGCTGATTTCAGGTAAGTTGCGCTAAAATAACCCAAAGCCAAGCCTGCTCCGCCCATTACCAAGGCAAAAAGCACCGCTTTCCAAATCGATTTTTGATTTTTTGCCATGATTATGGTTTGTTTTGGATCATCAAAGTTGTTTGCTCCGGCAATTGCCCCTCAGCGCTGATCCGTAAAATATAGGACCCGTTCGGCAATACACCACTTGCCAGGCGCTCGGTATGCTCCCCTGCATTTTGGTTTGACAACACTTTGTTTATCAGCGTTTTGCCTTGATTGTCGATCAATTGAATCGCTACATTGCCTGAACGCTCAAGGTTGTAAGTAAAATTCACACTGTCGTGTACCGGATTTGGCCAGGCTTGTAAACGTCCGATTTGGCTGTTCGGTTCAGTGTCAGCGCTGGCAGCTGGCGTCATTTTGTAAATACGTACCCCGATGCCATAAGCCAGACCGGACAGCACACGGATTTTATTGACGTATTGACCTACGTTTTTAGGCGTCCAGCTTTGGCCGCCGTTCGTGGTTTCATAGATTGAATTGTCGCAGCCGACCCAGCCGGTGTTTTCATTTATAAAACCGACGCCGAATGCTTTGGAACCGTTGTTGACCAAGGGAATATCCGTCCAGGAAAGGCCGCCGTCGGTACTTTTGGCCACAAAGCGTTCAAGTGTATTTGGGGCATAACTCAGCAGCGTTGCGTAGGCTGTTGTCGCAGTTGGAAAATGCGCTTTCCAGATCAGTTCAAAGGGCCGGGTTGATTGATACACGGTGTTCCAGTTTTGGCCACCGTCTACTGTACGCAGGATCACTGCTTTGGAAAGTTGAACATTTGGATCGGTGCCGCCGAACACAAAACCGGTGTCGGGGCTTGTAAAATAAAGATCGGTCAGCATCGCAATCTGACTATCAATACTTTGGCTGCTCCAGGTAGCGCCGCCAACGGTGCTGCGCACGAGAAATGCGGGTCCGCCCACGCGCCCGCCCGCTACGATGACCTGCGGCGAAACAACCTGAATGGCGCAAAGTCCTTTTGGCGCGGGGCCGTTTATGGTTGTAACCGGTTCCCAGTTTTGACCGCCATCGTTGGTGCGATAAAGCGGTGTGGCGTCGGTCACGTTTGGGAAATAATCCATGCCAATGTTGCCGGCGAACCCGTGCAGGGAGTCTTGAAAACCGATGCAGCGGAAATAAGTACCGGGTTTATCCAGGATTTTGGACCAGTTTTGGCCGCCGTTTGTGGTTTTATAAATACGACCTGAGCCGTTTACGCTCCAGCCCAAGTTGGGTGTCAGAAAAAACACATCATCTTGTTTCTGGCCGTTTTGTGGCGATTGAGACAGCGTTTGCCAGTTATATTGGGCAAAAACGCCGCTGTTTACAATAAGGAAAATGGCAATGAATAAAAATTTACGTTGCATGTCGTGTACCGTTTTTTCAGTACAAGAATGCGGCAATTTAAAGCACGAATGAAGAGAAAAGGGATGAACGTAGGAAAAGAGGGGGCCGACGTTGATATTGAAAAAACGGATGCTCATCGTCAAAATAATCGACGATGACTAAGCGGTTTTAAACATCATAATTTTTGAAACAAATAAAACAGTAAAAGAAATCGGTCTGAACGATTGAGCATTGCGGAACCGTCAATTCTGACAATAATCGTTCAGCCGATTGTTAAACGTTTTTAACCTTTTTGCAACTTCACATTTGTTGCATTCGGTCCTTTATGGCCCATTTCGATCTCAAACGTTACCCGGTCATTTTCCCTGATCGTATCGATAATGTTGTTGATATGCACAAAAATGCTCTCCTTGGTATCAGTATCAGTGATAAAGCCGTATCCTTTTTCGTTGTTGAAAAATTTCACCTGGCCGTTGTGGATGGGATCCACTGGGGTATCGTCTCTTGGCGGGACGCCGAGGATAATGTCTTCGGCCTTGAATTTTTTCTTTTTGGCAGGGTCGGGTGGGGTAGAAGTGAGGTAGCCGTTTTCATCAACGTAGGAAAGTTGATCTTCGAACGACTTCACGCCGCCCTCGGCTTTTTCAATTTTGCGCTGTACGCGGCGCTCTTCTTTTTCTTCCTTCTTTTTTCTGCGAAGTTTTTCTTTTTCTTTTTTGTTGAATGAGTCCTGTGATCTGGCCATGTTTAAATTTAAGTTAACGAAATTTCCTCTTGAGGATTAAACGATTGGCAAACAGATCATCACAAAAGCCTACCTATTGCCCCTAACTCAACGAGAAGTTGCAAATATAGTTAAAAAAAATGAGGGATTGGAGGTTTGGTTCAAGTTTATTTTCTCCCTTCGCCTGGCATGGTGTTCCACTCCCCCGCTAACCTCGATCTTCTCGTCCCCCGCGCTCAATGCCCCGCCGTCGCGCTTTGGTCTTATGACCATAGCCGTCAGGCTAAGCGTTTTGGTGTACGCTACGTTTGTCATCCTGTC
>JBAXTB010000133.1:0-14111 GCA_037130425.1 Bacteroidota bacterium | reverse complement strand
AATATGACTTCACACTCGCTTTTTTCCTTAAGTCAATGACATTGCCCTAAAGGGGAGCACATCTCAAGAAAGCATTGATAATCAACCGCTTTTCGGATCAACTCCCCTTTAGGGGTTGGGGGCCGAACAAGCGAAGAACAAACATCCGCTCCGACAAAACTAAATTCCTTTCAAGTGACAAAGTAGAATTTAAGTCAACACTGTCAGAGTTAAGGGGCTGTGTCAAAAGTATCAAAATCCATCTCAACTTCCTTCACAGCCCCCTCCCTTACTACTTAACTAAATCCAGTAGCGTATGAAGCATTCTATGGATTTTGAATCAATTTGCCATGATTGCGGTCGATTTCGGCCTGCGGGAACGGCAGGTATTTAGCGCCGCCCAGGTTCCAGCGAATCATGTCAAAAAAGCGGGTGGTTTCAAACGCCAGTTCTTTGCGTTTTTCCGTCTGCACGTCAGCCAGGGTTGCGCCCGTGAGCGGGGTCAGGCCTGCGCGCACACGCGAAACGTTCACACAAGCGTCGGCTGTTTGGTAGGAAGATCCGCCTTTCGGGGAACCGCCGCGCAACAAAGCCTCCGCGTGCAGCAACAACACTTCCGGGTAACGCAAGAAGCGCTCGTTGTTGAACGTCACGTTTTGCTTGTACTGCGCCACTTCCACGTTTTTAGGCCCAAAGTATTTTTTGATGGAAATACCTGTGGATGAACGGGTTGGGTCATACGGCTCAACCGGATTGGCGTTTCCATAGGCAAAGCCCTGGAAATCGTCGCCGGCCTGGTAGAAGTTGTACCCGATGCGTTTGTCGGCCGGTTCGGTTTTGTACAGATTCAGCAATTCGGTCGTCGGAACATACCAGGCAAGGCTGTTTGAGCCGGCGAAGGCGTCGTTGGTGTACATAAACCAGGTGCGCGCGATGCCCTGCGAGGCTTTGAAATTCTCGGAGTGGTTGTCGTCGTACACCCAGCCGTTGTCGTCGGAGAACGGACCACCGTACTGGATTTCAAAGATGCTTTCCTGGCTGTTTTCGTGCGACCAGGCGAACACATCTTCGTAGTCGGAAAGCAGGCTGTAACCGCCTTTGCTTTCCACTTCTTCAAATGCGCCCACGGCATCGTTCCATTTTTCGCTCCAAACGTATGCTTTACCTTCGAAGGCTTTGGCTGCCCATTTGGTTGCGCGCCCTACGTTGGCAGCATCCCAAGTAGCCGGAAGTCCGTCGTATGCGTCTTTAAAATCCTGAATAATGGAAGCATAAAGCGCCTCTTTTGTCGCATTTGAATACACCAAATCGTTGATGGATTTAGGCGTTTCGGTTACGAGTGGCGGCGTACCCCAGGTTTGAACAGCCAGGAAATGGAAAAAGCCGCGGATGAATTTGGCTTCTGCAATAAACTGTTTTTGCTCGTCGGCAGTCAGGTTGTTTTTGCCGTTTCCAACGTTTTCAATCACCAGATTTGCCCGCGTAATACCCTCATATATTTAAGAATATAGCGTGTAAATCATCTTGTTATTGGTATTCCAGGTGTATTTATCGAGGTTGGTGGCATCCTGCAAGATATTCGCGCCGTTGGACGAAGCCAGGCTATTGGTTTGAACGTCGTCGGAGGGAGCCAGTGAAACGGCCCAAAAAGCCCCCCAACCATCGCCGCCGCCGCGACTGGTTTCGCCGTTTACCACCCACATATCCTGCATGGAGGAATAGGCGGCAAATACGGCCCCGTCAAAATCCTGACGGGTTTTATAATACGATAAGGCAGTTGATTTGTCTAAAGGCGCCAAATCAAGGTCATTGCAGGAGACCATGAAAATGCCTACCCCGACAACCAACACCGCAAAGAGGCCGAGAAGTTGAATTTTATATTTCATGATAATTTGTTTAAAATGTTGAATGCGTGTGCTTTAGAACTTAAACTGCCAACCGAACTGAACAATCAAGGGTTGCGGAGTACCGCCGCTGTCGATGCCGTTTAACAATTGGTTTTCGCCGTTGGTAAAGCCGATCGGACGGGTAACTTCGGGGTCGTAGCCTTTGTATTTGGTGAAAGTGGCTAAGTTTTGAACGCCTACAAATACGCGCGCAGAAGAAATGGCGCCTTTTGTAATGTGCTCAATCGGCAAACGATAACCCAATTGCAGGTTTTTGATACGCAGGAAATCGCCGTTTTCGATCCAGCGGTCGCTAAAACGGTTGTTGTCGTGGTTGTTGCCGGCGCGCGGAATGTCGGTGTTCGTGTTGGATGTGCTCCAACGGTTCAGCACCGAAACGCTTTGGTTTTCACCGGTATTCATAGACTCCAACTGACGGCGGGCGTCGTTGTAAATCTGGAAATCACCCACGCCTTGCAGGAAAATGGAAAGGTCGAAGTTTTTGTAACCCAGGTCAAAATTAGCGCCGTAGTAACGTCCGGGAATTGCTTTACCGATTTTAGTACGGTCTTTGTCCGTCAGTTTGCCGTCGCCGTCAACGTCCACAAATTTCACGTCGCCTGCTTTTGCGCCTGCAAAACCTTCGCCGGTAGGTACTTCCGCATCCGTTTTGTACAAGCCGTCGGTTTTAAATCCGTAGAAATAACCGAGCGATTCGCCCACTGAAATGCGCTTGTTGCCGTCGCCGTTGGTGATGTAATCAACGCCGTCGGGCAAGGATTTGAATTCATTTTTGATAAAGGAAATGTTGCCGCCGATGCTGTAGCGCCAGTCGCCGATCCGGTTGCGGTACAGCAATTCCACTTCAAGACCTTTGTTTTGCAGTTGACCGGCGTTTACGTCCACCAAACCGAAGAAACCGGTTGAAAGCGGCACAGGCGCCTGCAACAGCAAATCTTTTGTTTTTTTGTTAAAATAGTCGATTGTACCGACCAATTTGTCTTTCCAGAATCCGAAATCAATACCGAAATCGGTTTGGGTGGCAGTTTCCCAACGGATATTCGGGTTTGCCAACACCTCAGGCGCAGCGGCCGGTTTGATGGCATTACCCGATGCGTAGTAAATGTAAGAACCAAGGCTTGGGATATACGCGAAGTTGGTACCGGTAAACTGGTTACCCGTTTCGCCCCAGCTGAAACGCAATTTCAGGCTGCTGATCGCGTCGATTTTTTTGATAAAATCTTCTTCACCTAAACGCCAACCCATTGAAAATGAAGGGAAAAAGCCTTTGCGATTGCCTTTGGCAAAACGCGAAGATTCATCCTGACGCACATTCACCGTCAGCAAATATTTGTCGGCATACGAATAATTCAAACGGCCCAAAATACCGCGAATCGCCCATTGGTCGGCATTGGCGCCGGCCGAAACCGTACCTGCGATCGGGGCTAAGTAAATGCCCGGATAAGACAAATTCGTGCCTTGTACGCGCAGGCGCTCAAGGTGATAATCCGTTTGTTCGTAACCCACCATCGCCAGGATATTATGTTTGCCGCTGTTGATGGTGTACGACAAGGTGTGGCCGAGGCTCAAGGTAGATTCGAGCGGACGTTCCTGCACCAACAAGGATGGTTGCGGGGTGGTACCGCCTGAATAATCCAGGGCGCCTTCGTAGTAATAACCTTCTATGATGTTGTAGTCATAGCCGAGGGTAGCGCGGTATTTGAGGTTATGAATCGGCTCAAACTCGCCGAAAAGGCTGGCCAGCGCTTTTTTGTGGTTTATTTTTGTTTCCTGCGCATTGCGGTCAAGCAACCAAACATAGTTGATGGCCCGGATGCCTACGCCGCGGTTGGCGTCGTTGGAAGGATTATACGCGCCGCTTGCGTCATAAGGTTGGAAATAAGGCGCGTTTTTGGCACTGTTGAAAGCGCCCAATGCGCCGTCTTCCGATTGGACGTGGCGCAAAGAAGTGCTTAAAATGACAGATTCTCCAAACTTTAAAAACTTGCCGGCTTTCATTTCAGAAGCGGCACGCAGCGAATAACGCTTGTAATCCTGCGCCAATTCGGTGCCTTCCTGGCCCAAATAACCGGCGCTGATGCTGTATGTCGCATTTGCATTTCCGCCGCCGATGCTGAGGTTATGGCTGTTCATCGGCGCTTTTCTAAACACCTGACTTTGCCAATCCACATCGCCGCCACGTGTAAATGCCGATACATCGCGGCCCAGTTCCGATTGCAATTTGGTGAAATCAGCCGAATTGAGCACTTCAAGGCGGCGGTTTTTCGGCACCGATTGAATGCCATAAAAACCGTCATACGACAAGGTGGCTTTACCTTCTTTGCCGCGTTTGGTGGTCACCAAAATCACGCCGTTGTTGGCGCGCGCGCCGTAAATAGCGGAAGCAGAAGCGTCTTTCAACACGTCGATGCTTTCAATGTCGTTCGGATTAATGGCCGCCAGCGGGTTCCCTTCCGATGCCGAAGAGGTATTAACCGTCACACTGGACGACAACACCATCGGCACCCCGTCGATGACCCAAAGCGGCTGGTTGTTGCCGGCCGTACCGACGCCGCGAATCCGCACTTCCACGGGTGCGCCCGGGTTGCCGCTTCGGTTGGCCATGTGGATGCCGGAAATGCGGCCACCCAGAATCTGGTCGGCGCTCGTAACCGGTTTGGATTCAAAATCCTTGCTGGTTACCGAACCGACCGCGCCAGTCAAGTCGACCTTGCGCTGGGTACCGTAACCTACCACTACCACCTGCGAAAGGTCGACGCCGGCAGCAAGTAGAACATCAATGGTGGAACGGGTTCCGACCGTTTCCTCCTTCGTGCCGTAGCCGGTGTAGGAGAAAACGAGCACGGCAGCGCCGTCTTTTACGGAGACCGCATAATTGCCGTCGGCGTCGGTTACGGCTCCGGTGCTGGTACCTTTTACAAGGATCGTTGCGCCGATAAGCCCGCCACCGTCGTCGCCGGTCACTTTGCCTGTTACCCTTTGCTGTGCAAACACGCTACCGGTGCATAGCAGGGCCAGGACAAAAGCCAACAGGTCGGGCAAGACACTGAATTTACGTTGTGCTTTCATACAATGAATTTGTTTAAACAATTTGAGAAGGAGCAAACCAAAGTCTGTACTATTCTGTTCTGGTTTACCGCAAATGTAAAAACAGTTTATTCAATTCCAATAGCTGGGTATTGAAAAAATAAATATGCCCGCCGGGGAGATACGGCAAGTTTTATTCTTTAGCAGGAATGGGCGGGATGTTTAAGGTTGGGGATGGGGGGGGCAAAAAAGGAAAGGAAAGGAAGGATCACAAAAGGCGATGTCCTTGAATTAATGCTTCGTTGTCGATTTAGGGTTTTGTTTTTTGGGGGTAAAGGGAGTTTTGTGCTTTTCTCTTGGGCGCCCCCGACCCCTGAAGGGCAATGTCATTGACTTAAGGATTTGAGATTTAAGATTACATGATTTAAGATTTTAGATGGTGCGGTAACGCTTAGTATCTCGAAAGGCCAATCCTTTGCCGTAAGCGCCCATTTCCGTTATAAATACGAATGAAGCAACCACAATAACCAGAAATACGCGACTACATCTTAAATCATGTAATCTTAAATCATGTAATCTTAAATCCTTAAGTCAATGACATTGCCCTTTAGGGGTTGGGGGCGGCCAAGAAAAACGCTCGAAACTCTCTTCTCCCCCCAAATCTCGTTTAAAACTTGTTCGAATGCAAAAACACTATCTGCAAGCCATTTTCGGGGCATTCATCCTTTTATGCACCGCCCAGTGCAAAAAAGCAGGCGCTCCGGTGTTCAAATCCGTGCCTGCCGCCCAAAGCGGTCTGGAATTCACCAACCGGCTGACCTTGAACGACAGCCTGACGGTGCTGGATTTTGAATACATTTTTAATGGCGGCGGCGTGGCCCTCATCGACATCAACAACGACGGGCTGCAGGATGTGTTTTTTACCGGAAATATGGTCTCCTGCCGGCTTTACCTCAACAAAGGCAACCTGAAATTCGAAGACATCACCGACAAAGCCGGGGTAAATACCAAGGGCTGGTGTTACGGCGCCTCGGTGGTCGACATCAACCAGGACGGGTTTAAGGACATTTATGTGTGCGTGGCCGGCAATGCCAAAACCCCGCCCAGCCAAATGGGCAACTACTTTTTTATCAACAACGGGAACGGCACGTTTTCGGATAAAGCCGCGGAAATGGGCCTCCTCGAAACCGGCCACGATGTGCAGGCGGCTTTTTTAGATTATGACGGCGACGGCGATTTGGACATGTATTTGTTGAAAAATGCCTTTGTGAGTTACAACCGCAACCAGATTCGCCAAAAACAATTGGACGGTTTGGCCGCTTCCAATGACAAGTTTTTTAAAAATAACGGCCCAAACTCGGCGGGAATTATCCAGTTTGAAGACGTTTCCAAGGCGGCCGGCATCAATATCGAAGGTTTTGGCCTCGGCATTGCGGCCTGCGACATCAACGAGGACGGCTGGACGGACCTTTACATTTCCAACGATTTTTTGACCAACGATTTGGTGTGGGTGAACGATCAAAAAGGCGGATTTGTCAACAAAGCCCCGCAATACCTGAAGCACCAAACCTACAATGCGATGGGCAATGACGTGGCCGATTTCAACAACGACGGCAAAATGGACATTGTGGTGGTGGATATGCTGCCGCCCGACAACAAACGCTGGAAACTCACCATTATGGGCAACCGTTATGATGAATTTCAACAAGCCCTAAATGCCGGTTACGAACCCCAATATGTACGAAATACCCTTCAATTAAACACCGGAACCGACCAAAACGGCGAGCCAACCTTCTCGGAAATCGGGCAAATGGCCGGCATGAACGCCACCGAATGGAGCTGGGCGCCCCTTTTAGCCGATTACGACAACGACGGCTGGAAAGACCTGTTCATCGCCAACGGCTACCGGCAGGATGTGACCAACCTCGACTTTATCATGTACGGGAAAACCGCCCTGTTTATGGGCACACCCGAAGCCAACCGCAAAGAGCGCATTGCAGAATTGAAAAAATACGTCGGGATTCAAGTTCCGAATGTGATGTACCGTAACAAGCGCGACCTCACATTCGAAGACGTATCAAAAGACTGGGGCATCGGCGACGAACCCACCTATTCCAACGGCGCGGCCTACGGCGACCTCGACAACGACGGCGACCTTGATTTGGTCATCAATAACCTCGACCAAACGGCTTCTCTTTTTGAAAATACCGCTGCGCAAAGAAAAGACAATCAATATCTTAGAATAAAATTAGACGGCGCGGCGCCCAACCGCGACGCCTACGGTACCAAAGTTTGGATTTGGCAAAACGGCCAACAACAATACCAGTATTTTGCGCCTGTGCGCGGCTATTTGTCTACGATGGAGCATTTTATGCACTTCGGTTTGGCGCCCGGAAAAGTAGACAGCCTGCGAGTGCGCTGGCCGAACGGGCGCGAACAACGGCTTACCAATGTTACCCCAAATCAGGTGCTAACCTTAGACATTAAAAACGCCGCCGACCACGCCGCGCCCATTCAAACCGAAGCGCCATCCCTTGCGCTCAAGGAAATCAGCGCCCAAATCGGAATTGATTTCACCCACGTAGAAGACGACTTTTTGGACTTTAAAGTACAAGCCCTCTTGCCGCACCTGCACTCCCGCAACGGGCCACCCCTCGCAGTGGCTGATTTGAACGGCGACGGTCTCGAAGATTTTGCCGTAGGCGCGGCTGCGGGCGCTGCGCGTGAATTGTTTTTCCAAAAAAAGGACGGCACCTTTGAAGGCAAACCCTTCCCGCAAACAAATACCGCCGACGATATGGCCTTCTGTTTTTTTGATGCCGACGGCGATGGCGACCTCGATTGGTACGTGGCGGCGGGTGGCGTTTTGCCTGAAAAAAACGGCGAAATGCCTTATAAACACCGGCTTTATCTTAATGACGGCAAGGGAAATTTTACCGAAAATGAAAACCTGCCCGATATAAAAGTCTCGGCCGGCTGCGTCAGCGCTGCGGATATTGACCACGACGGCGACCTCGATCTGTTCGTGGGCGGCCGCGTGAGTCCGGGTGAATACCCGAAAACGCCGCGCAGTTTTTTGCTGCGAAACGACACCCAAAAAGGCAATCCGGCTTCCTTGAAATTCACCGACATTACGCCCGAAGCGCTGCAATACCCCGGCATGGTCACGTCTGCTATTTGGTCCGATTTTGACCAGGACGGCCAGGCTGATCTGCTGCTGACCGGGGAATACATGCCGGTGCTGTTTTTTAAAAATGTAAACGGGCGCCTCGAAGCGCAAAAAACGCCTTTCCCGACCGGTTGGTGGGACAGCCTCGTGGCCGGCGATTTTGACCACGACGGCGACACCGACTATCTTGCCGGAAATCGCGGCCTGAACGGCTTTTTCAAGGCCACTGCCGAGGAACCGATCCGTTTGTACGCCGCCGATTACGATAAAAACGACCTGATCGACCCGATTATGACCTACTATTGGTCGGGCGAGGAATACATCGCACACGCGCGGGAGGATTTGAACAAACAAATCACGGCGATGCGCGGGCGTTTTCGCAATTATTCCGAATACGCCGAAAAGCCTTTTGCCAAGTCATTTCGCAAGGACGAACTGGCTGGCGCGCAAAAATTAAGCGCCGAAACCTTTGCCAGCGTGTACATCGAAAACAAGGGGAAAGGGCAATTTGCTGTTAAAAACCTGTCGAATGAAGCCCAAATGGCGCCGATTTGCGGCATGATAACCGAAGACATCAACCACGACGGCAACTTAGACGTGCTTTGCGTGGGCAACAGTTTTTCCACCGAAGTACAAACCGGGCGCTACGATGCGCAGGCCAGTTTTGCGCTGCTGGGCGACGGGCACGGCAATTTTTCCTGGCAGCGGCATGTGTTTTACATGGACGGCGACGGCAAATCCATAGCCAAACTCCGCCTTGCCGACGGAAACGAACTTTTACTGGCTGGCCGGAATTCTGCGCGTTTGTTGGCCTTTAAATACAAAAGCCCTCAAAAATGATAAAAACGCGGGCGAAAATGGTTTTTTTCAAGATAAAACAACGCGTTGTCGTGTGTTGCGGCTTGTTATTGGCGCTGTTTATAGGGTGCCAAAAGGCCGCGCCGACGCTGTTTGAGTCCTTGCCTGCGTCCGAAACCGGCGTTGCTTTTGCCAACATGGTGGAAGAAAACGACAGCATCAACGTGCTGGATTACATGAATATTTACACCGGCGCGGGCGTGGCGGCGGGCGATGTGAACAACGACGGGCTGGTGGATCTGTTTTTCAGCGGCAACCACAGCACTTGCCGCCTGTATCTGAACAAGGGCAACCTGAAATTCGAAGATGTGACCGAACAGGCCGGGCTGCTGACCGACCGCTGGTGTACCGGCGTGTCGATGGCGGATATTAACCAGGACGGTTTGCTCGATATTTATGTGTGCGTGTCGGGCAATCCCAAGCAGGGCAACACCGCGAATTTGTTGTTTATAAACCAGGGCGGCCTTAAATTTTCAGAAAAAGCCGCCGAATACGGCCTTGACGACAAGCGCCTGATTATGAACGCCTCCTTTCTGGATTACGACCTCGACGGCGACCTCGACCTGTTTTTAATCACCAATCCGGCCGATCAAATTGTGTCCAACATCAACAACGTGATTGAGCAAAAACTCAATGGCGAGGGCAAAGGCACCGATATTTTGTACCAAAACGAGGGCAACGGCCATTTTACGGACGTGTCGAAAGCGGCGGGGATTACCAAAGACGGGTACAGCCTCGGCGCCTCGGTAGCGAATTTTAACCAGGACGGTTTTCCGGATATTTATGTGTCTAACGACTTCATTTCGAGCGATATTTTGTACGTCAACAACGGCGACGGCACCTTCACCGACCGCATCAATACCTGGCTGAAACACAGCAGTTTTGCCTCCATGGGCAACGACGCAGCCGACATCAACAACGACGGCCTGACCGATATTTTCGTGTTGGATATGTTGCCCGAAGACAATTACCGCCGCAAAATGCTCATCCCGCCGGTCAACATCGACAAGTTTGATATGTCTTTGGGGAAAGGTTATTTGCCCCAATATACTCGAAACACGCTTCAACTTAATCTTGGTAATCCTGCTGCGCAAAGCATTCATAATGAACCGAATACGCCGCCTGAAACGCGTTTTTCCGACATCGCTATGTTGTCGGGCATCAGCGCGACGGACTGGAGTTGGGCGCCGCTTTTTGCCGATTTTGACCTTGATGGTGACAAAGACCTGCTCGTAACCAACGGTTTTTACCGCGACCTCGGCAACTTAGACTACATCAATTACCAGTACAGCCAGCGCTCGCCGATGGGCACGGAGCAATTGAAACGCGCCAAAAAACTCAGCGATATTAAGTCCCTGGAATCCGCGCCTTTGCTGGATTATTTGTTTGAAAACAACGGCGACCTCACGTTTACAAAACGCTCCGAAGCCTGGGGATTTACCGAAAAAGGCTTCTCAAATGGCGCTTGTTTTGCCGATTTGGATAATGACGGCGACCTGGAAATTGTCATCAATCAATTCAATGCGCCGGCAAAAATTTATAAAAACAACGCGCGAAACGCGGCAAATACCAAGCAAAATCCGGCACAAACCAAGCATTTTATCAGCCTGAAACTCGCGGGAAATGCGCCCAATCTGCAAGGCTTCGGGGCAAAAGTCAGCGTGTTCACGCCGGATGGCCGGATGCAGTTTCAGGAATTTAACCCTGTACGCGGCTATGAAAGCACCGTGGACCCGCGCCTGTATTTCGGATTAGGGCAAAATACCGCCGTAGACAGCATCGTGGTGATTTGGCAGGACGGCGCGCGGCAAACAATGAAACAAGTGCTTGCGGATCAATGGGTTGTGATTTCAAAAAATGCAAACAGCGTTAAAAGTTTTGTCCAAAAACAAATACCAGCCGCCGCGCAATTTTTTGAGCCCTACGCCCTGCAAACCCTTGATTTTGAACACGTTGAAAATAATTTTATCGACTTTAAAAACTTAGTCCTGCTGACCCAGCAATATTCCAAAAACAGTCCGGCCATTGCGGTTGCGGATGTGAACGGGGACGGGCAGGATGATTTTTATATTTCCGGCGCTAAAGACGGCCACGGCGTGTTGTACACCCAGCAAAGCGACGGGCGTTTTGCGGCGCAAATTTTATCGCCAAACAGCCTCGCCGACGAAACCGCCGTTTGTTTTTTCGATGCCGACGGCGACAAAGACCCCGATTTGTACATTGCAAAAGGCGGTTCCGAATACCCGGAAGGCGCCGATGCCTTGCAGGATGAACTGTGGATCAATGACGGATACGGCCATTTTGCCTTGCAAATCAATGCTTTACCTGATACCAAAAATGCGGCGAGCTGTGCAGTTTCCTGTGATTTTGACCACGACGGCGACCTGGATATTTTTGTCGGCGGACGGGTGAAAACGGGGGATTATCCCAACGCGCCGCGCAGTATATTACTAAAAAACGAAGGCGGAACCTTTCTCGACGTCACGCCTGATTTTTTGCGGCAAATCGGCATGGTGGCCGACGCCGTTTGGGTGGATGTTGACCAAAACGGCTTTGAAGACCTGGTGCTGGTAGGCGAGTTTATGCCGCTTACCATCCTGAAAAATGACAACGGCGTACTTCAAAAACCGGTTTCAAACCCGCAACAAAAAAGCAGCGCCGGTTGGTGGAACAGCATCGCCGCAGCCGATTTTGACCACGATGGCGACCTGGATTTGGTGGCCGGAAACCTCGGTTTGAACAGCCGCTACAAAGCAACTGAAACTGCGCCATTGTCCGTTTTTGCTTCGGATTTTGATAAAAACGGCCGTATTGACCCCATTTTTTGCTACTACGAACAAGGTAATCGCTATATTTTCCCAACCCGCGACGAACTGACCTCCCAGATTCCAGCGATGAAAAAGCGCTTCCCGGATTACCTGAGTTTTGCCAAAAACACCTTCGATAAATCATTCCGCAGCGACGAACTGAAATCAGCTTTGGAGTTGGACGCCTTTTGTTTTGAAAGCAGTTATTTTGAAAATACCGGCGGCGGAAATTTTAGTCGCCGAGCCTTGCCGATGCCCGCGCAGTTTTCGCCGGTGCAGGATTTTTTGATTGAAGACTTTAACCACGACGGGCAACTCGATGTACTTACAGCCGGGAATTTTTACGGCGCCGATTACACCACAGGCCGTTACGATGCGGGCGTCGGTTGCCTGTTTCTGGGCGACGGCAAGGGCGGATTTTCCTTTGTTGAAAACCGGAAATCGGGCTTTTGGGCCGACGGCGATGTGCGGGGTTTGGCAGAAATTAGGCTTCAAAACGGCAAAACAGCCATTTTAATCGGCAATAACAACAGTAAAATGCAATTGTTTTTATGGAACCAGCACTAAGTGTAACCCGACATAACATACTATTTTTCAATATTTTGAAAACAAACAAAACATTGCTTACGGGGCTTATTTTCCTGTGTTTGCCCTTTTTTGCCTGCAAACAACCCGTGAAACCCCTCAGCGACACCGACCGGGCCGAACTGTACCAGGCGGCCGCTGACAAACTGACCGAAGTAATCATTTACGACATTTTTTCGCCGCCCGTCGCGAGCCGGATTTATGCCTACTCCAATTTGGCCGCCTACGAAGCCATGCGCAACATTACGCCGACCTGCCCTTCGATGGCCGGGCGCATCAACGGATTTAGCGCCGCGCCCGCGCATGAAAGCGGCAAAACCTACAACGCGCCGCTCGCCGGGATCAAAGCATTTTTGACCGTGGCCCGCAGCCTCACCTTTTCAACCCAGTATTTTGACGATTTTGAAAAGGTCGTTTTTGAAAAATTTAAGCACTCCGATTTGAGTTCGGCGGTTTATGAACAATCCTTAGCCTACGGAACGGCGGTGGGAAACCACGTGCTGGCCTACGCCAAAACCGACCGGTACACGCCCACGCGCGGGATGCGTTACACCCTGAAAAAATTCCCCGGCGCCTGGCAGCCCACGCCGCCTTCTTACGCCGATGCGGTGGAGCCGATGTGGGGCACCATTCGCCCCTTGGTGCTCGACAGCGCGGGTTTGTTCCCGGTGCCGCCGCACGCGCCGTACAGTACCGACAAAAACAGTGCGTACCGGAAAGAACTGAAGGAGGTGTACGATTTATCTAAAAATTTGACGGAAGAACAAAAGCGCATCGCCTGGTTTTGGGACGACAACGCGCTGGTGATGGCCGTGCAAGGCCACACCATGACGGCTAATAAAAAAATGACGCCCGGCGGGCATTGGCTTGCGATCGGGCAGCGCCTCAGTCGGGCTAAAAAATACGACGCCCTGCAATCGGCCCAGGTAAACCTGCTGATTTCGGCGGCTCTGTTCGACGGATTTATCGCCTGTTGGAACACCAAATACCAAACCCACCGCGTGCGGCCCGAAACCGTCATTAATGCGGACATGGATAAAAACTGGATGCCTTATTTGCAAACACCGGCGTTTCCGGAGTATCCGAGCGGCCACAGCACCATTTCGGCGGCGAGCGCGGAGGTTTTATCGTCCTTTTTCGGCGACAACACGGCGTTTACTGATAGCACGGAATACGTATTCGGGCATGGCGTGGGGCAATTTTCGTCCTTTCGTGCCGCTGCGGCAGAGGCTTCCGTTAGTCGTTTGTACGGCGGCATTCATTACCGTTCCGGATGCGATGCGGGCGCGGGTTTGGGTGAAAAAATCGGGAAAAAAGTCCTGGAACGTTTAAGATCAATTCCTGAAAAATAAATTTAGAGGCCACGTTTTAAATTTTTTGAATTTTGCGACGCTGCATCAAACAAGACATGAATAAGTTAAATAACGCAAGAGGCTGTTACCACCGATCATTGGTTCCGCAAATGTGCGTATCGCTATTCACTCGGATGTCATCCTGACGACGCAGGAGGAAGGACCCACCAAGCCGTGGAAGGGATCATCCTGCTTCGTGTCCGGCCAGATCCTTCCTCCTGCGTCGTCAGGATGACAACCCGTTGAACAACAATTTATTAGGTCTGTTTGAAGCGACTATTTAAAATTTAAAAAACTGAAACGTGCCTGAAAAAAGTAATCAATACAACTCCATGCTCCAAGCGGATTTCGAATCCCGTTTTGCTACAAAACCCGAACTGTTCGTGCGCGCGCCCGGACGCATCAACCTCATCGGCGAGCACACCGA
>JBAXTB010000132.1:0-14169 GCA_037130425.1 Bacteroidota bacterium | reverse complement strand
TCCTTGATGTCGAGGCGCCGCGCTTTTTCAATTTGCAGCAATTCGCCTTCCGCCATTTCTTTTACGGCCCGGTTGATAAATTCCAGCAAACGAAACTGTTGGGTTTTCACGCTCAGCATCAAGCCTTGCGAGAGCAGGTAGTCGCCCACCAGCACTGCAATTTTGTTTTTCCAAAGCGCATTCACGGAAAAAAAGCCGCGCCGCTCGTTCGAATCATCCACCACATCGTCGTGGACAAGCGTGGCGGTATGCAGCAGTTCCACCATCGAAGCGGCCGTGTAAGAAGCGTCGTTTATGGGGCCGAACAAACGCGCGCTCAGCAAAACCAGCATCGGACGCACCTGCTTGCCTTTGCGCTGCACAATGTACCAGGTGATTTTGTCGAGCAAGGGCACCTTGCTGCGCATGGAATCGCGGAACCGATCTTCAAAAATATCCAATTCAGCCGCGATGGGCTGCTTTATTGTGTCAAGGGTCATAACTGGCGGGGCAGACATCTTGGAATCCGACCTGTTTTCAAATAAAACTGAAAGAATTGAATTTAAACGCAGCGAAGGTACTAAGGTTGCTTCAATCCGCGCCTATTTGTGAAAATCGTTCCACAATTTCATAAAAGCCGCTTGTTGTTCCTTGGTACCCGCATTTTTGCGCCGATCCGGCTCCGTTTGCGGGTTTACGATGGTGTCAACCTTGTTGTACCACTGCATAGATTGGGCGCTGTCGCCGAGGCGCATCCACAAATAGGCCAAATTGAGTTTGCCTTCGTCAAATTTCGGGTTGATTTCCACGGTTTTTTCCAGCAACGGCACCGCATCCCGGAAGCGGTTGTTTTGCGCCAGTGCCGACGCGTAGTTGTTCATCACTGCAAAACTCCATGGATTTAAACGGTAGGCTGCTTCAAATGCCGTCATGGAAGCCGCCATATCTTCCTGATGAAACAAGGCCAGTCCAAGGTGGTAAGGCATTGGCAGCACCACATCATCGTATTCATAAAACGGGTTCAAGGCTGCCTCTGCTTCGTCGGCCATCGTGCGGTAATCGTTGCGGGCACCCGCTTTGAGCATGTTTACATTGTGTATTTCGCCTTGTATCCGGTACCAGCCGATGAGCAGGTTGAAGGCCAAACCCAACGCCGCAAGCGTACCCAAAAAACCCGCATAGCGCGCCGCTTCCAACGAAGGCAGCCGCAGCCAAATCCTGCGCGTCCGATGCGCCAACAAACCGAACAACAAGCCCAAAGCGGCCTGCAACTCGATGCGTTCCCTCGGAAAATCAAAATATTGTATCACACAATAACCCGCCAAACCGGCCAAAATAACCGGCACATCATGCAAGGTTTCCAAATCGGGCGCGCGGCGCAGCACCAGAAATCCACTGAAAAATGCCGCTCCGAACAACAAAATAAACAACACCGCGCCTACAATCCCCATTTCGGCCCGCACTTCGAGGTAGTCGTTGTGCGCGCGGGTAAACACCACGTTTTGCTCCTGCAAACGGTAGCCGCCTTGAATATTATTGGACGGAAACCAGAGTTTCCAGCTGCCATTGCCCACGCCTAACCAGTAATGTTGTTGGTTGAGGATGTCGGTTTTATACCACACAAATCGGCGCTCATTGGCCGAAATACTTTCTAAATATGTGGCGGGATTCATGCGTTCGGCTAAGGAATTGCCTTTGCCTTTAAAGGCCACCAAAACCGCCAATAGTCCCACTAAAATCAGGGTAGCAGGCACAATTTTTTTAAACAATAAAGGCCGAAACGCCGCATCGCCCAAGGCCCGCGCGCCCGCGTACACGAGCGCGGCGGCTAAAACAGCCAGGTACACCGCGCGGGTTTGCAACAACAAAATCAACAACACCAGCAAGCCCACCGACAGCAGCGCCATTGATTTTTTATTAAACTCCTTGAAGAATAACAAATTGAAAATCAACAGGATAAACAAAAAATCGGTCGCTAAACTTTTGTTTCCAAACACGCCCACCGCGTAGTCGTATAGTTTTTCATTGTTAAACCCGAACTCCGAAAACGCCTGGTAAATCTGAAAACTCAACATGATCGCCACCGTGTATGTGAGCAGGATCGTGATTTGCCGCATGGTATTGCGCATCGCTTTTTCATCGATAAAAGCAGCCTGCCGAATCAGCCAATACATCAGGAGCAGCAGCAGCACTTTTTGGGTGTAAAACACCGCTTCCGACCAACTGAAAGCCCAAAAAACAGACGCGATATTCAGCCCATACCAGGCCAGCAACAAGGCGTCGAACCCCTGCAAACGCCAGTCCCCGCGCATGCGCAAATCGCGCCGGAGCAGGTAACCGCCCAGCAACAACACCAGCGATAAAAAGAAAAAACGGGGAACTAAAAAACGATCGAGGCATTGCGGAATCAAAAACAGGGCGTTGACGCCACAACTCAGCCAGAGCCATATTTGCCAGTTTTGTCCCGACCTGTCAGGGGCAACAACGGCTGCCTGGAGCGCTTTTTTATTTGTTTTTGCCATTGGTTACACGGATTCTTGCGCCAAAGGTAAAACGTATATCTTTGCGCCGCTGAAACCCTAACATATATGTTTATTTTTCAACGAGTAGCGGATTTACAGGCTTTTTTGAATCAGGCGCGGCAAGCAGGCCGAAGCATTGGCTTTGTCCCTACCATGGGCGCTTTGCACGAGGGGCATCTGGATTTGATCCGGCGCGCCAAAGCGGAAACCGACGTGGCGGTAGCCAGTATTTTTGTAAATCCGACCCAATTCAATGACCCGAAAGACTTAGAAAAATACCCGCGCACGCCCGAAAAAGACGTGGCCGCGCTCATGTCGGCCCATTGCGACGTGCTCTTGATGCCGTCTGTGCAGGAAATTTACCCGACGGGGCAAGACATTTCCCTGGAGATGGATTTTGGTTCCTTGGCCAAAGTCATGGAAGGCGTGTTTCGACCGGGCCATTTCGACGGCATGGCCACGGTGGTCAAACGCCTGCTCGATATTGTCGGCCCCGACCGCCTGTTTATGGGCCAAAAAGATTTTCAACAACTGAGTATTGTGCGGGAAATGCTGCGCCGACTGCAAATGCCGGTGCAACTCGTGATGTGCGACACCAAACGCGAACCCGACGGACTGGCCATGTCGAGCCGGAACATGCGCCTGACGCCGGAAATGCGGGCCGCCGCACCGGTGATTTACAAAACTTTATCGGAAGCAAAGGAAGCGTTTGCCCAACAGCCCGTGGCCGACATAGAAGCCTGGGCGTTTAAACAATTGGAACATGCAGGGTTGAGACCCGAGTATTTTGACATTGTGGACGGCATCACGCTTCAGCCGGTAACGGAACGTAGGGCGGATGCATTCGTAGTGGCCTGTGTGGCGGCCTTCGCCGGGGATGTGCGTCTGATTGATAATTTGGTGTTGCAGGAAGGCTGATTGTTAGACTTGGCGTTCCCACCGCAACAAGTCTATTCCATTTCCAGCAGTAATTGGCCTTTGTTCACCGCCGCGCCTTTTTCCACATGCACCGATTTTACACGGCCTTCGCCAGTCGCTTTGAGCACGTTTTCCATTTTCATGGCTTCCAGAATGAGCAATGGATCGCCTTTTTGCACATCCTGACCGGGCTGTACCATGATGTCGAGCACCATACCGGGCATAGGTGCTTTGAGCGCGTTCAGTTTGTGGCCGCTTCCGCTTTGAAGACCTAATTTTTTCACCAAACGGTCGTAGTGGTCTTCAATTTTCACCTCGTATTTATTGCCGCCGATTTGAAAAACATAAGTACGGGTGAGCTGGTTGATTTCGATTAAATCAGCGCGGTAGGCAATGCCGCCTTTCAACACATGCGCACTATTGGCGCCTTCAGAAATGACATCAAGCAAGTGCGCGTCTTCCGGCAGCGCCTTGATTTCGTATTGTCCATTGACGAGTAAACTGAACGGTTCGTTTTTCATGGTATTAAAAAACTTTACAGGTTAGCACGGTAATATCGTCGGGGAACGGGGTACGCTCCCGGTAATCTTCGATGTGTTTGAGCAGCCGGGTATTCATTTCCTTGGCACTGAGGCCGGGATTTGCCAGCAAAAATGACATGAGTTTTTCTTCTCCAAAATCCTCGCCTGCGGCATTGCGCACATCCGTAAGGCCGTCGGTGTAGGTAAAAATCATGGCCTCATCGGTCAGACACATACCGCCGATTTCCAAAAACGGCAATTCAGGCAACCAACCAAGCGAAGTGCAGCCGTTTTTGAGCGGGATTGCTTCGTTGTTCATCAGCAGCAAGGGCGGCGTGTGGCCGGCATTGATGTAATGCAGCGTGCGGGTGGCGCTTTCGTATTTGGCAATAAACAGGGTGATAAAGCGGTCGCCCTGCGTAACGCGCCAAACGGCGGCATTCAGTTCGTGTACAATTTCTTCCAGCGACGGACGACGAGCCACCAGCGCGTGGAAATTGGCCTGGAAATTGGCCATTAACAAGGCGGCCGGCACACCTTTACCCGTAATATCGGCAATACAAAAAGCAATTTGCCCGTCGGGAAACTCGACAACGTCGTAATAATCGCCACCCACGGCAAAGTGTGGTTTGTAAATACTCGACAACTGGTACATTTTACCCGAAGGCAAACGCGAAGGCACGAGCGCGCGTTGAATTTCAGCGGCCACTTCCACTTCCCGGTTCAGGACTTCCTGCCGAAGTTGTTGTTTAAACAGGCGTTTATTCTCAATGGCCACCGCAATCACGTTGGTGATGGTCGTCACAAACTGCACCTTATTATATACGTCTTCATCGTCGCCAAAGCCGCCAATAAAGGTAAAAGCAATGGCTTCGTCTTTGTGCAGCACCGGAATCACGAGGTCAAACTCCTTGATAAACGGGTGTTCCGAATTTTCAAGCCCTTTGGTGGTGCGGTATTTGGAAAACTCTTCTTCCAGGTTGCAATCCAGCAGCGTATCCGGGATTCCAAGCCAGGACATACATTCCCAGTCGCCGGTCTCTTTAAAAAAGAGCGCCATCTTTCTGATCCCAATCTCCCAACGGAGAAAAGAATTGTACATATTGAACAACCCCTCGGCAGATACATTTTCATTGATAGCTTGCGTGATCGCCAGCAAACTGTTGATTTGTAGCTGCTTTAGATTGACTTCGCGTTCTAATTTTTCGATACGCGACAAGGTCCGTTTTATTTCCTGTAGTTCAGGCATAAGCAAAGCCGAAGGTACACACAACTGTTTTTCTTGCACGCATTTTCTTGAAAAATGAAAAACTTATGAATATTGTATGCAAAAATTAACATTGCCTACAGGAATATTGGACATCGTTCGATGAATTTGGTTGTTTTTTAGCATTAAAATTTGAAAACTTGCGCCCGCAAAAACGATGTGCATCAGAACATAACCCACTCACTTGAATTTTGTAATATGGAAGACGTAAACAAATCAATGGCCGAAGCAAAGGCCGCAATGGAAAAAGCGCTCGAACACCTCGATCACGAGTTGGCAAAACTGCGCACCGGTAAGGCTTCAACCAGCCTGATTAAAGACATGCAGGTGGACTATTACGGCAACCCGGTTCCGATCAGTCAGGTAGCCAACCTGCAAGTTTCCGATGCGCGCACGATCATCATCCAACCCTGGGAGCGCAATATGCTCGGCGCCATCGAACGCGTCCTGATCAATTCCAATATCGGTATTACGCCGGCAAACGACGGTGAAATCATCCGCCTGTCTATTCCGCCGCTCACCGAAGAGCGCCGTAAAGAATTGGTAAAAAAAGCCAAGGCAGTGGGCGAAGACGGCAAAGTCGGCATCCGCAACGCGCGCCATAAATCGCTTGAATACCTGAAAAAAGCCATTAAAGACGGCCTGCCCGAAGATTTCGGCAAACGCAAGGAAACCGAACTCCAGGATATGGTGAACAAATTTGTGGATCAGGTGGATAAAGTGCTGGCTGCGAAGGAAAAGGATATTATGACCGTGTGACCCCAAGTAATGATTACCTTTGCGCCGCTTTTATACGCCAAAGCAAATATGTTCAACGTTTTTATTCGTTTTTTATGAATCTTGATAAATTTTTGGTGATCGCCGGCGTACCGGGCGTACACAAACTGATTTCTTCGCGTTCCAACGGCCTCGTAATTGAAGACCGCCAGGAAAATCGCACCCGTTTTGTACCCGTGCGCCAACAACAAGTGACGCCGCTCGCTACGATCGCCATTTACACCGATACGGAAGAAGGTACCATTGCGCTCAAAGACGTTTTTCAGCGTATGCTCGACCAGCGCGAAAGCAATCCGCCCGCAGGCGCAAATGCCAATAGCACAGAACTGCGGGCGTATTTTACCTCCATCCTGCCGGAACACGATCAGGATCGCGTACACATCAACGACATCAAAAAATGTATCAAGTGGTTCAATTTTATGCTTGAAAAAGGTATTTTTGAAGAAGCCAAACGCGATGCAGAACAATTGGAGGCAACAGAAACCGTAAGCGAAGACGTGCAAGATCAAGCACACCCCCATTCGGAAGAGCAAACTTCGGAACAAGAAGAAGAGCAAACTAAAGCGCAAAACCCGACCACTTCGGATGCGGAAGCAGATGTTGAATCGGATAAAACTGCCGAGGATGTACAAGCATAAAAAAGTAGTCGTGGTGCTGCCGGCTTACAATGCAGCCAAAACCCTCGAAAAAACTTACCGCGAAATCCCGTTCGACCTCGTGGATGAAGTGATCCTCTGCGACGATAACAGCCGCGATAACACCGCCGAACTGGGTCGTCAACTCGGTATTCAGCACGTGCTGATACACGAACGCAACAAGGGCTACGGCGGCAACCAGAAAACCCTGTACAACAAAGCGCTTGAAATCGGCGGCGACATTGTCATTATGCTGCACCCCGATTACCAGTACACGCCCAAACTGATCCCGTCGATGGTCAACATCATCGGCGAAGACCTGTATCCGGTGGTGCTTGGTTCGCGTATCCTCGGCATGGGCGCCCTGCGCGGCGGTATGCCGATGTACAAATACATTTTCAACCGCTTCCTTACGTTTACCCAGAACTTGTTGATTCATTACAAGTTATCCGAATACCATACGGGGTATCGGGCTTTTAGCCGCGAGGTGCTGGAAACGATTGATTTCAACCAAAACAACGACGATTTTGTGTTCGACAATGAGATGCTGTCGCAAATCGTGTATGCCGGGTTCGATATTGCCGAGGTGACTTGCCCTACGAAATACTTTGAAGAGGCGTCGAGCATCAATTTCCGGCGCAGCATGAAATACGGACTTGGGGTATTGCGCGTGTCTTTGGGCCACTTTTTCCAACGCATCGGCTTAGCGAAGCTCAAGATGTACAAGCGCTTGAAATAAACAGCGCAACATAAATGTGTACTGTTACCTATTTACCATACCGGGAAGGTTTCGTACTAACCCACAACCGCGATGAAGCGCCTTCCCGCTCGACTCAGCAGATCAAGCGCGGGCGGGCAGGCGCTCAAACGTTGATTTTTCCACAGGACTCCAAAGCGGGCGGTACTTGGATTGCCGTCGCCCGAAATGGCCGGACTGCCTGCCTGCTCAACGGCGCTTTTGTAAAACACAAACACCAGCCGCCCTATCGCCGCAGCCGCGGACTGATCCTGCTTGATTTTTTCGCCGATCCCGATCCCGACGCTTTTTTGCGCAATTGCGATTTGGACGACATTGAACCGTTTACCCTGCTTTTTTTTGAATCTAAGCGTGTCGTTGAGTTTCGCTGGGACGGCGTCCAACGCCATCTCCTGGAACTTGATCCTGCCGCAGCGCATTTTTGGTGCTCCGCCACCCTTTATCCGCCTGAAATGCAGGAGAAACGCGAGGCCGTTTTCCTTCATTGGTTGGCCGAACGAAAGCCGCAAAGCGCCCGACGGCTGCCGTCCGACATACTTTATTTGCACCGCACAGGCAGCGTCGGCGATCCCGAAAACGATTATGTAATGGATCGCAGCGGCCGCGTACAAACGGTGAGTATTACCCAGATTGTGCAGTCGGAAAAAGGCGCACGGATGCGCTATGACACGATTTTGGAAGCATCCGTCGCACAACGGCGTTTGTCTTTTGAACTATATAATTGATTGAAGCAAAGATAATTGTCTTTTTATTGCACCAAGAAAATAGCCTTAAATGGCATTATTTTTGAACGATTTTTATTTTATTGTGTACGATTAGTTAATTTTTTGTCAACCCAATCAGCTTTCCTTTGTTTGTTCAATGGATTGTCCCTATTTTGTCCCAAGAAAATCATAACCAATTGTATCATCCCATTTTTTAAATTGCGCGTACACTGTTTTTATCCCAAATGCTGTGTCTCGCGTTTTTCCTAATCATTGCCTATGAAATCTCTGTTACTCGTTTTTGCCTTTGCGTTGAGTTCTGTGGTGTTGTTCGCGCAAAAAAATTCCAAACCCGATTTGTCCGTTTTCCCCAATCCGACCACTGAATATATTTCCGTGGAAGATCATACCGATGCAGTGGGGGAAATCAGCCTGTTTAGCCTTGCCGGTCGTAAAGTGAAATCCTTTACGTTTAACAAAGGCGAACAGTATTATGTAGCCGACTTGCCCAAAGGCATGTATTTGGTTCAACTGATTGATAAAAGTAAGCGTATTTTGACAACGCAGAAGTTGGAAAAGCGCTAAAAAATATAATTTCTTTGTTAAAAAAGCCATCCTGAATCATCAGGATGGCTTTTTTTGTTAAACGATATTGTCATTGATCTTTATCCATTTCGTTCAATCTTACAAATAAAACAACCTGCTTCTGCGTTCCTGACATGTAAATAATCCACGTTCTCGTGTGTGTCAAAAATGGCATCAATCATTAAATCCACATCGCTGTCGCCGACCAACTGTGCGAAAACCATCCGCTGGTCTGGGCTATACCCGATAAGCGTTAGTGGAAAATTTTCCTTGTCAGCCTTGATTTCCGGCGGAAACCGATCCACATCTGCATAAGGCTCAACCGGTTCTGTATGGATAAAAATCGGCCCCTGCTGATTGAACGCATTTTGCTGTTCAAAAGGCGAATGACTCAACAACAAGCGTTTATCAACACCTGGTACAAAGGGTTTGAGCGAAACCCTACACGGGCCGTAACCGGTCGCTACCTGCTCCACAACAGTGTTTCCAAAATGATCGACACCTGCGCTGCGAATTTGGTCGGCGTAATCAGCCGTTAGCGGAATAACTTTGAATTTTGACATCTTTGAACATTTGATAAATAAGATGCTGCAAAATTCAGCCCTGCTACGAGCTAAACCGACCCGATTCTTGCGCAATTGAATCTTTGGCGTGCTATTACAATTGCTCTGAACCTTCCTCCGGTGTTGTCGGCGGTGCAGACGAATATGTTTCAAATGCCGTCGCCTCCTCCGATTCTTTTCTGCGGCCGGTGATAAAGCGCCAAATCCCTGCGCCGCCTGCAAGCAGGGCTGCAATAATCAACTTGGCAAATTTTGCCAGAATCGCAAACAAACCTGCTTTTGCCAGAATTTTTCCGGCCACCAAACCGCCAATGGTCCAGGCGGCAATTTTATCGCCGCTGCTTTTGCTAAAATCGCTGTATTTGTTGCCGTCGGTGTAGGCCACCGCGCCGGTAATGGCCGGAATGCTCGATTTAATCAGCGCTAATTGGCTCATCAAACCAATTGCATTCATAGAAAGTACGCCTTTGCGCCCGAGTACGCGCACGTCATAATTCAGGGTATTTTCCGGATAATCGCCTACTTTAAACTCCTTGGCCCAGTGCAGAATCTTTTTGTCTTTATCATAAAACGGTTGCGAAGCCCAGCCGATGATCGAAATGGGTTCATAGCCTTCTTTTGCGCGGGCTTTGTTTTCCTCCTCCGAGTCTTTTTTCATGTTTTTCAAAAGATCGTCGTAGTTAATATCGTCTGCATCGCCGTCTTTTACATAGCCCATGTCTTCATAAGTCAGGTTGAAGGCAAAACTGGAAGAATCGAGCGGACCGAGTTTTTCCGGGAAAATCATGCCCAGCGAAGTTTGGCCCGGCGGATTGCCCCAAAGATCTTCCAATACCTGTTTGCTTTGGGCGGGATTGAGGTAACGAAAGCCCGGCGGCACTTGCAGGGTTGCCAGATTTTCCCCAATCGTAACCTGCCCGGTTTGGTATTGGTAAGACGATGAAATACTGTCCATCAAATGCTTCATTTTGGCTTCCAAAATGGCATCGTCTGCCTTTTGAGACCAAACGGCGTGGACTGCTGCGAGCAATAATACGGTTGCGAGGAGTAATTTTTTCATAAAAAAGTATTGATTTGTTAGTTCAACGGTTTCTCATAATTCGGTAGATGTAAATAACCTTCTTCTTTGATCTCTGCCGTCTGCCCGAATTCGGCGGCTAAAGCGGATACTTCTTTGGCTTCCAGACTTCCTTTTTTGTACAACAGGCGTGAAAGGGCTAACAATAGATCGCGGTGTTTTTCAAGCAATGCGCGCGTATCCGTCACCAAACCCGACACCATAAGTTCTACATCTTTGTCGGTAGCCACTTTGTCCATCACAAACCCGTATTCGAGGGTGTAGTTGGCCTGATAACGGCTGTCAAAACCGTATCGCCGAATGTAATCCATGACCAGCATGGAAGCGTTTTCGCGGTCGTTCAGGCGTCCGACGGTTGCATTTTCTTCTCCAAAAACCATTTCCTCTGCGATACCGCCTGCTAAGAAAACCGTTACTTTTTTGAGCAGACTTTCGCGGGTTTCGTAGATTTCATGCGGGAATGTAAACCCGGAAGCGTAACTGCTCGCCACTTTCGACTTGAGTTGCAGCGGCGCCAGCCCAAACAACGCAATATAAGCCACGGCGTGCCCGGCTTCGTGTACGCTCACATTGGCCACCACGGCGTTGATGTTGCTCTGGCGTATCTTGTCAATGCGGCCGACAAACGGAATTTCTATCGTTTCAGAATTAATGACGCCGGTAATTTTTTTAGCCTCGCTGTCGTAACCAATCACTACATGGTTGAAATCGCGGTGCAGCGCCTCAAACAAAAACTTGCTGAGGTTGGTCTCCAAAATATCGGTCACGCTGCTGAACACCGGTCGGACGCCCTGTACCGGGAATACGCCATTGCGGTAAATAAGGCGGTAAATGGATTCGTCGACCTCCACTTTTACCCCAAAATTTTCCTCGGTGCGGCCGAGTATTTTTCCCACTTCTTTTTGAATCAGCCCTTCGAAGTCGGCTTTGCGCAGGCTCGGATAAATCAGGTGTATATTGCCAAAACGGGCCACCTGTTCGGGTCGAAAACGCCGGGTAAGGGCATTTTTAATGTCAACGGCCGTTATTTTTCGTGTAAATGCGTGGTAAATATCGGCGTCCACCTCGCTGTCGGAGGTGTGGGTGGCCATTTGGAACGCTTCGTCGAGGTTGCCGCTGATAAGGATAAGCGTTTGGCTGTAATCCACTGGTTCATACACGCGTTTGCGCGCTTTGGCTTCAATGATGCGTTCCAGCATTTGCACCTTGGTCATGTCGGCAATATCTACCACATCTTCTTCCAGCCCCAGCATTTTTTTCAGGTTGCGCGCCTCCCAAATTCCCACATTTTCGGTAAAAGGTTCTTCTATGGGTTCGGTGCGGCGGTTGCGTTGGCGCTGGTTGAATACGAAGTCGGAAATGTAATAATCGAGGTCTTCTTTTTCGCGTTTGGCTAAGCGGCCGTCGCTGAGCAATTCCCAAAAATCGTTGAACTTCGTCGATTGAACCGGAGACCCGTCAGATTCCACCGTATAAAAACGCTGGATTTCATCGAATAAAACAATAGCCGGCTTGCCGTCGGTCACACCGTTGGCGCTCAAAATGGCGCTGACGCTGCTAAAATAGGTGGTATTATCGGTGTTTCCCAATTCCACTTCTACAAAGCGCTCTTGAAAATCGAGGTACTTCACCATCCGGCGCACCAGATCGGTTTTGCCCACGCCGGTCATGCCCCACAGGCAAACCACGATAGGGCGGGTCAGAATTTCAGGCACCAAATACCAGATTTGTATGTAATCCAGCAGGTTGTCAATAATATCATCAATCCCGACAAAATCGTGTTTCAGCCGTGTGCGCAGCGATTCGAGCGCTTCCTGGCGAAGACGCATCAGATTTTTGTCTAAGGTAAATTTCGGTTTTTCCATAATGACGCAAGATAACGAGTCGGGCCTGAGGAAAGTTCCTTTTTGCCGGATTCGGGTTTTTTGAAAGTACGAAGAGGAATTATTTTAAAGGTCAAAGCAAAAGGTTTTGTGCTATTCATCAAGATAATTTTGTGCAAAACCTATTGCGACGTAGTATTAGTCTACTTTAGAAAACTTTACCGGTGAATCGGGGCGCAGGAACAATACCCCGGTGGTTGCAACCGTATCGCCAGCCGAAATGCCGTCCAAGATTTCAATCATATTGGCTTGTCGAACCCCGGTTTTTACGGTAACAAACTGCGCTTTGCCGCCCCGGCTCACAATTACCTGCTTGGAACGGGCTTGCGGGATGATGGCCTGGTTGGGCACCATCAGCGCGTGTAGTTTGTTGCCGAGCGACAGTCCGACTTCCGCGAAGGCGCCGGGCAACAGTCCTTTGGCTGTTCCTTTTACCAGCGCCCGCACCGAGAGGTTGCGGGTGTCGGCGGCGATGCTTTGCTCGGTGGCTTGCACGGTGGCGTTATAGGCATCGGCGCTGCCTTCCACTTTAAACGACACGTTTTGGCCTACTTTCAACAAGCTGCTGTATTTTTCAGGAACGGCGAAATCAAGTTTGAGCGCGCCCACCGAGCGGATGGATGCCGCTACCGTCGCGGGCGTTACGTAGGCGCCAGGGCTGATGTTGCGCAAGCCGATCATGCCGTCGTAAGGGGCGCGCAGTTCGGTTTTGCGGATATTGATGCGTTGCAGTTCGATTTCGCTTTTCAGGGTTTGTACTTGCAGGGCAGCCAGGTCGTATTCCTGTTGACTTACACCCTTTACTTTGAGCAATTCGCCCAAACGCTGTTCTGTGATTTCGGCTTGTTTTAACTGTGTTTCTAATTTGCTTACCTGCGTTTTAAGGTCGTCGTCAAAAATTTTGAGCAACAATTCGCCTTTGCGCACGGTTTTGCCTTCCGGTAAGTTGATGGCAACCACGCGACCGGATGCTTCCGGGTGCAGCGCTGTTTCTTCGGCGGCTAAAATGGTTCCGCTGGCGGTTACAGACTCCGTCAGGGGCGCCGTTTTGGCCACATAACCTTCAACAGAAGTTAAGGTATAAGCGCTTTTGTTTGGCTGGGTAGCGGTGGTATTGGCGGCAGGTTCCTGTTTTTTGCAAGAATAGATGCCGCTGAGTAAGATAAAAAACAACAGTGCGTACTGTTTCATGTGTATATGATGGCTACGGACAAAGCAGAATATGGGCAAAGGTAGGCGATACAAATAAAAAACCCGCCTTTCTGAAGTTGAAAGTCGGGCATTATAAGTCGTATTTCATAAATCGGAATTGAATAGCCAAAAGTCGGGGAAGATTTTTGACTGTGTTCGGTAACCAAATCAGGAATGCGTTGCGTTGCGCCGCGAAATACAAAATAGTATGTTCAGGGGCTCAAATACAGCCTTGATTCAGGATTGGCGTAAGCTGTTGAACGGGCGCATTTCTTCACCAAGCCAGTTGATGTTCCATTCATCTACCGGAATGATGCGTTTTGCGTGACGCGTAACTTTGCGACGGAGGTAAGCGAGCGCAAGGCGAGGTGACTTGCGCCAGATGCGGCGGAACTTTAAGGTGCGATTAGCCATAATTCAAAGTGTTTATTCGATTATTGGATTGGAATTAAATGATTGATTACAAACTTATTAACGAGAAAAATTGCAAATAAGTTTCACAGAAAGTCATTTATTTACCATTATTTAACGTGTGGCTTTAAATGATTTTTTTAAGCTCAGTTATTGCAAGCAAATTTCAGGCCAAAAGCATTGAAATATTTTTTATTTAAACTTTCATTTGCAAGAAAGACAGGAATATAGACTGGAAAAGTTGGGTGGGTGGGTAGATTTTTTTTAGAATTAGGGGTTTGCCGCTTGCGAGGAGGATGGGACACAGATGACGCAGACCCTTACAGGTAGGCTGTCCAGCACGGTTATTTTTACCATCAGTTTTTGAACAATTTATTT
>JBAXTB010000131.1:0-14177 GCA_037130425.1 Bacteroidota bacterium | reverse complement strand
CGATCCCGTTTCCACCGACATCCACCTGGGTAAATTCATCGCAAACCACAACGGGCGGCGTTAAATCGGCCACGATTAAATTGTAATGGCAAGCACTTGCATTGCCGCAATCGTCTGTGGCTGTGTAGTTTACAATAAACGTATCAACCGGCAAACAAGCAGTTAAACCGAATATTCCAAGCGTGTCAGAAGTCCAGGGATTGTTGTTGTTGAAATCCGATAAAACGCCGTCAAGTTGGTATAAAATATGGGGCATACCATTCACCGAGTCCTTGGCAGCAATGGTCGCTTTGAGGCTGTTGATGCGCGAACAATCATCGGAAATAATCAAATCAGGCAGGTCGGTGGTGGCGCAGCAGTTGAACGGATCGGTTTGTACCGTGAGCTTGGCGGGGCAAACCATTTGGGGGCCGCCGGTATCCATTACCTTGATTAACTGTGTGTAAATGAAGGGATTAACAGGCGGCACGGTCGAACTTGGCAGGCACCAGTCATACACCGTCCAGGTACGCACGATTTTGTAGGAACCGTCGCAGATTTCCACAATTTGGTCGTTAAAGGTTATGCTCAGTTCGCAGTAGGATTGCCCGGGGAACAGCGATAGTTTTTTACCGTTGAATGTAACCATCGGGACACCTGTTGCATCGGGCTTGGTATTCGGATTGACGCAACCCACCGTTTTATCGGCCGGCATTTGCAGGTCGCTCGCGTGCAGGCGATCGATGAGGATAAATTGTTGACAAGCAGCGCTATTGCCGTGCGCATCTAGGGCGATCCATTTGCGGTCCACGTAGGCGCTCAGGTCGTTGTTGCCGTTAAACGACGCGCCGCAATCGAGGTCGTGCCAGGTGTCGTTATAGTTTAGGGTAAACGTGGTGCAATTATCACTTGCCGTCGGAAACGCCTGTGCAATTTGAAAGGTATTTAACAAAAATACAGGCGTATAACCTGTTGCCGCACAAGGAATTGTAATATTTTGGCATTGAATAATCGGCGGCAATTTGTCTTCCACTTTGAGCTGCCCCCAGCAAGCGCTTCCGCTGCAATTGTCCGTCACTTTTACAAGCAAATCCTGCCCGATCTGGTTGCAGGTCACGGTGTTGCCAATGTTGATTTGATCGGGCAATTGCGTGATGGAAACGGAATAAAACTGATCGTCGATGGTGCCGCCCTGAAGCACCATTTGGGGCAGAATTGGAACGATACCATCACCGTCGAGGGAAATATTTACAAGGTCGTTGCAGGCCATTGAACCCGGCTGGTGTACGGTGACGGGCGCTTGTCCGAGCGCGGTGCAGCCATTCGCGCCGGTGACGGTCACAAAATACGTCATGCTGCTTGTGGGCGATGCTAAAGGACTGCAACTCTGCGGGTTATCAAGCCCTGTTGCCGGTTGCCAATTGCAACTCACGCCGCCCGAAGCCTGAAGCGTCGTGCTTTGACCCTGGCATATCGCTGCGCTGGATACCGAAATAACAGGAATGGGTTTAATCAAGACTTGCGTAGAACCGGAATTGGTTTGACCTGCCGCATTTGTAATCGTAACCGAATAGAGACCGGAAGCATTGGAACCGGGGTTGGAAATCACCGGATTCTGGAGGGTGGAAACAAAACCATTGGGTCCCGACCAAGACCAACTTATAGCGACTAAACCGGTTTCTGTCAATTGTAAGTGCTGGCTTCCTGCGCAAAAGGGCGCGTTACTGGAAGGGAGCACTGTTGGAAGGTTTTGAGCGTTTAAAAAATCGGTACTTAGGAAAAAGGCGGTTGCGAGGCAGACCATGCCCCATAGTGTTAGTTTTTTCATGAAGAAATATTTTGACGGAAGTGGTCTTGGATTAAAAGGAAAACTCAGTTGCTCCTGAATAATCCTTAAAAGTAATACGACTTTTTCTGATAAAAGACTGATGTTGAAACATTTAACAATTGCTAAAAATGTCTATTTTAGACAAAAGTTAAGTATTTGTTTGTTGTTTAGAGTTTTAAAGGTTATAAAATATTTTAATAAAACAGTTAGTATGGATAGATCAACCTATTACGCCAGTCTGAATGATACATTTCAAATTATACGTATTTGCGATCAATCTGCCTTGTGCAACATGCAAGGAAAAATCTTAATACCTTTTGGACCTTGGTCATTTCATCAAGCCTATCCGCAGCAAAAAATGTACAGTGTGAACGAAGGCAATTTGACCAAATTATACGATTTTGAAGGTCGTTTGTTGCTCGAAAGTGATGGATCGGGCATCTTGCCGCTTTCATCCCGCTTTGTTCAAATTGAGCGCAACCAACAACAAGCACTATATGACCTGAAAAACAATAAAACCGTCGTTCCGCCCGGCGACTATTATTTCAAAATCATACCCAACAGTGCTTTGATAGAGATATTGGGTTTTGACGAGCATTTGATCGGGTATTGCGATGAGGAAGGGCATCGGTATTAGTCATTGTACTTCTTCGCCAGTTCCTTAAAACCCGCCGAAATGCCCTACTTTTGCGCCATGATGCGCCAGGCAACAGGTTGTTTTATTCATTTTCAGTCGCCCATCGACAGCCTGTCGCTGCCGGAGCGTTTCACCTTTCCGTTTTATTACAAACCCCACCCACTCAGCGCTTTAGCCGCAATAGAATTGCAGGAATATTTGCTCGAACAAAGCGATTGGGAGCACAATTTCGGTCTTGAAACGGATCAAAACGGTGTGGCCCTCGGCAAGATGTTTGGCGTATTGGTGGTGCAAAACCGCGCGGGAGAAATCGGGTATTTGGCGGCGTTTTCAGGTAAATTGGCGGGCGGCAATCACCATCCCGGCTTTGTGCCGCCGGTGTTCGATGTGCTGGTGGAAGACGGATTTTACCGAATCGGCGAAGAAGCACTCAATGAAATGAACCGCCGGATTGAAGGGTTGGAACAAAACCCTAAGTTGCAGGAAATCAGCACTTTACTGCAAACGGAAACAGATGCCGCACAACAACAATTAGACCAGAAAACAGCACGACAACGCGCTGCAAAATCGGTGCGCGAACAACGTCGTGCCCAACACCCAACGCCCGAAATAGAGGCCGAACTTATTGCCGAAAGCAAACGCGATCATTTCATTTTAAAAGACCTCAAAAAGCACTGGCGCGCGCGGCTTGAAATTCTACAAACTGAACTGAATCAATTGCTTGAGGAAATTCAGGTTTTAAAAGAGGCCCGAAAAACAAAGTCGGCCGCCTTGCAGCAAGCCATTTTTGACCGCTATTATTTCCTCAATCAGGCGGGTAAACAACAGAGTTTAGCCGATATTTTCCAGCGCAATGCCGCCACGCCCCCGCCCGCAGGCGCAGGAGAGTGCGCGGCGCCCAAACTGCTGCAATACGCGTTCCTCCACGACCTGAAACCCATCACAATGGCCGAATTCTGGTGGGGCGCATCGCCGGTGGGCGAAATCAGGAAACACGGGCATTTTTACCCGGCTTGTCGCGGCAAATGCGAACCCATTTTGGGCCACATGCTTGAAGGCATCGAATTAGATGAAAACCCTATGATGGCCGGCGCCGATACGGGCAGCGACATTGAAATCCTGTATGAGGACGCTTATTTATTGGTAGTGAACAAACCCGCCTCGCTGCTCTCCGTGCCGGGTAAAAACATACACGACTCGGTGTATTTCCGCCTCAAAAAATTGTACCCTGAAGCCACAGGTCCCATGATCGTGCATCGGCTCGACATGTCCACTTCGGGTTTGATGCTGGTGGCCAAAACGGAAGCCGTGTACAAAGACCTGCAACATCAGTTTCTCAAACGCACGATCAAAAAGCGCTATGTGGCTGTACTTGAAGGAGTTATACAAGCAGATTCCGGCGTGATCGACCTTCCCCTCCGCGTGGACCTCGACGACCGGCCCCGCCAGATGGTCTGCTACGAACACGGCAAAGCGGCCCGCACGGAATGGAACGTAGTCTCAAGAGCCGACGGCCGCACCCGTATTCATTTCTTCCCGATCACCGGCCGCACCCACCAGTTACGTGTACACGCCGCGCACCCGCAAGGGTTGAATACGCCGATTATGGGTGATGAAATTTATGGAAACAAGGGAGAACGCTTGTGTTTGCACGCGGAGTATTTGGAATTTGTGCATCCGGTGCGCGGGGAAAAGGTGGTGATGGAAGTGGGGGCGGGGTTTTAAATATTGTCAGAATCAGGATTTACAGGATTTTAGGATTAGCAGGATTGAAAAAATCTCGGAAAGCCAAACTTTTTTGCGATCAAATCCTGCCAGTCCTAAAATCCTGTAAATCATGGTTCAGACAGTGTACCGCTACGAGTCATTAAAAATGCATTCAGTTTAATTTTTGATCAATCGGTAGGAATCTTCTGTCTCTTGATCTTCATATTTTACTTTTAAGAAGTAAATACCATTTGGAAGTGTCGTAAAGTCTAATTCTTGGATATTCCCTTCCATATCTTTAACTACCCGGCCCATTGCATCAAGCACACGTAGGCGTTGCAGTAATTTTTCACTTTGTAAACTTACATATCCGCTTGTAGGATTGGGCGATATCTGCAAGGTTGTTGTAGATGAGGTGATTTTTGGGGCTGTAGCAATGATTTCATCCTGAATTTCATCCAAATACATAGGTGCAGTAGGATATGCAATAATTGCCGGATCACTTTCCCTGTCTGAAGCCTCTTCCGATAGCGGGAAATTGCCGATTCGATAAGCAAGCGTACTGTTTGTGTTTTGGGTGCTACAAGAATATTTGCTCAATAAAAGCCTTATTTGACCAGTAAAATTAGATGTCCATATTATTTTAGGCGCAATTCCACAATAATCATCTGAAAAAGCAATGAGTTGATCGCTTGTAGTGCGCAACGACAACTGCCCATCAAAATTTAACAGGGCGCCATTGATTGAACAATAAGAAAAAGTATAAGTAACGCCTGCCTGTACATTGACTACACAGTATTTTCCGCCCCAGACATTAGGTTGATATTGCCACGAAGAAGCCGGTGTTAATGAATTTGTTGGATATTGGGCGCCACCCGTACAATTGGTCACGTAAGGAGTTGAAAAAGTAACCGTTGAGGAGGTATTTTGCTGGCCATTAGAGCAGATCGCTACTACACGCCACTGATAAGTAGAATTGGCCCAAAGACCATACACATTCATTGTATTACCGGATATAGCACCTCCAAGATTTGACCAAGTGCCATTATAAAACTGAACAATATAGGTCGCACCTGAAACTGTCCCCCAAGTAAAGGTGGCAGTATTTTGTGTAATATTAGAGGTGGAAAGCCCAGTTGGTGCAGTGCAGGAGACATTTGACAACGTTGTGAAATTAAGTCCGTTAATCCAATTAGACCAAGTGCCATTGGTACACTTGACTCTCACCTGCCAGTTATACAGTGTGGAAGATGCAAGCCCTGTAATTGTTATGGTATTGGTCGTGGAACTCGCGGTAGTCCAACTTGACGAATTATTGGGTTTATAATGCCATTCATAAGAAGCATATCCAGAGACATTATTGAGGTTGAGTTTGGCGCTATTTGATGTAATATTGGTGACACTGGTGGTATAGTTGGCGGGCAAATAGCAACCGTCCGCCGCTATCACAGTAAACAACTGCGTAAACAACAAGGAATTGGTATCATAGTCCCATACTTTTATGGTATAGTTGTTCGCTGACAAATTGCCAAGACTTATCGTGAACGAACCTGTAGAATAGATACTTGGACAAATGGGTGCATTTGAGTTGTTAAAATTGGCATAGACATTTAGCGTCGTGCCTGACCAATAACTACTGTAATTGGTAAATGACCAGCACCCATTAGACAAATAGTATTGTATGGTGGTTGTGACAAAACTGGTCGTGTATGCCGGGTTAGGGCTAACAGTCACACTGTTGATACCTTGGGCCTTAATAGATAAGGATGCCATAAAACAAGCCAGGGAAACGAGTAGTATTTTAAAAAACTTCATTTTGATGTGTATTTTAATGGTTATGGAAATGGGTGTTCCAATTTTAATGTTTTGTTAGATTTTGAAAAAACGAGCGATGACGCCGTTTGAATTGCTTATAAAATAGGCGCCGGGGTGCAAGGAATGTATGTCTATTTGGGTGACCTTATCTGCGTCCGTTTGAAGGCATAAGCGGCCTGTGGCATCCAATATATTGAGTGCTTGGGAGTGTTCAGATTGGCCAGGAAACTCAACCGAAATCCAATCTTGCGCAAGTGTTGGATATACCTTGAGATACGATGCAGGTTTATAGGCTTCAGCACTACTAACTGCGCCGCCTGTCCTCCAAAGTTGCCAGTTGTTTTGCTCATCAAAAGCAACAAAGAACAAGGTATTGTTGACATCCGTTAATTCCTTCGGCTCCGAACCGTCTGCGCCGGGGCGAATGTCTTTGACTATAAACGTCCCCGCTTCTGTGCCGTCGCTGCGCCAAAGTTCCCGCCCGGTTACATTTCCAGTTTCGTCACCAGGATCGGCTGTGAAATAAAGCAGTCCGTTAGAGGCCGTAAGTTCAGTCGGGTATGAAGACTGGTACCCATATCGAATGTTTTTTACGATAACCGTTCCGGAGGCAGTGCCATCGCTGCGCCAAAGTTCTTCGCCGTTCAGACAATCATCTGCAGTAAAATAGGCTCTGCTGCCCAGGGCCGTAATCTGCCATGCTCCAGATGAGCCATTTACGCAAATGTCTTTTACCAAGCCTGAGTTTGAAGCGTTTGAACCGATTTTGCAGAGCTCGTAATTTGCATTTGGGTTGTTTATACAATCATCAGCGCCTAAGAAAAGCGTTCCGTTTACATTTTCCAATTGACTAATATCGCCGCACATGGTTCTTGCTATTTGAGTACCTGCTTCCGTACCGTCACTTTTCCAAACGACGCCATTGTCGAAGCCTGCTGCCAGGGTAAAAAACAGTTTGCCTGTTACATTACGGAGCGTACTCGGCGTTCCCTCACTAAAATGTTTAACCAATTGAGTGCCTTGAACACTTCCATCAGATTTATACAACCCGGAAAAATCATGGAAAACATAACTGCCGGCACTGAAAAAGACTTGATTGTTTATGGCACAAAGGTTTTGAACCACGCCATCATTTGGGCCGAATACAAAATCTTTAATCAGTGTAGTACCGGCAGCGCTGCCATCGCTTTTCCAAAGTTCACGGCCATGAATGCCGTCATCGCAGACAAACAAAATGCCGGATCCCAAAGCAGTCAATTCATCTGGTTCAGAACTATTTGTACCAGGAAAAATGTCTTTGACCAGAACGGTTCCGGCGCTGCTGCCATCACTTTTCCAGAGTTCATGTCCTTCTGAATCCGTGTTGGCAACAAAAAATAACTTTCCATTTACGTCAGTCAGATTTTCGATCACATGAAAACTGTTATTTGGAAAGTTTTTTAAAAGAACGGTACCTGAAGCAGTTCCATCGGATTTCCAAAGTTGGACAAAAGCTGGCTCTGTGGATGCCACGAAATAAAGGCTGTTTCCAATTTTGGTCAGTTGTTGTGGGTACAAATACCAGTCCACCCATTTGACAATAGACACTTGAGCCGACAATTGAAGTAGGCTATTGAGTAGGAAAAGGGCGGTTATAAATAATTGTTTCATGAAAATTGGTTTTATTGCTTATTAATGTGGAATAGTGCTTACTTCCAATCAATTGTCAGGTTATTGATTTCGATTTCTCCATAAACCAAGTTGCTGCCACCATTGGCGTCGGCAACCTCACAATACATAAAAACAGTTTGGAGACTTGGGTTTTTGAAATCCACTACATTGGCGAATTCCATTGTGCAGGGAATAGCGGTATTGGTTGAAATGCGCCCGCCAGCGGCATAGGTTTCTCGGCGTCCTGCGATGGAGGCCGCCTGGGCTTTCCGGGCCATGCCTTCGCTGTCAAATGCCTGAGTACGACCGTCTTCTACACCGATGGACATCTGTTGATGCGGCTTTTGATGTTTTACCCTGAAATAAATAGTGACAATCTGATTATTTCGGTCTCCCTTACAAGAATCCAATAAAATTTGAATCTGTGGGTCAAAAGAAGTGACTGTGGCCACATTTAATTGGGGGTTTGTACTACTCGTTGTCGTCATTTGAGGATTTGACGATTGCCGACTGTTTTTGGGGCTATTGTTAGAGCCTTGGTTGGCTTGGCCCGTCTGGCTGTTTCCGCCCTTTAACGCCAGGACTTTTTTTTCACTGTCTTCTACTACACGCCCAAAAGTTGTATAAGTAACCTGAACTTTTTCACTTACCGATTGAACCTTGTTTAACCATTTTTGAGCGTTTGTTTTTTGTGGGAAGATGATGAGCGTATACAGCGCGATGAGGACGAAATTGAAGGTAAATTGCTTTTCCATGTTCGGAAATTTTAATTTAACATTGTGAGTGTTGAGTGAATTTGCCCATTAGAGTTAGGGTTTGAGAAAAACGTATCGACAAAACCTTTTTTTTCTTAAAAAAAAGAATCCCCGGCGCCAGAATGACGTCGGGGATTCTTTTTAAATATTTGATTTTCAATAAGATAGAATCTATAAAAAATAGCTACCCTTTAACCAATACAAAGCCCGCCCAATATTCCGGATCCTCATATTTAACCCTAAGTTCCTGTTGCGCCCGGCGAAAGGCATCTTCAAGATCCATTTTATCTTGAAGCCAGTAGCGGTAGAAAAGCGACATCAATTCGCTGGAAGCATTGTCGCTGACTTTCCACAGGCTCATGAGGATGTATTTTGCCCCGGCAATGTAAAAGGCCCGCTGCAAGCCGTAGACCCCTTCGTTTCCTTTGATGTCCCCAAGTCCTGTTTCACAGGCAGAGAGTACAACCAACGCTGTGTTAGATAAATTCATCTGGCTAACTTCGTGGGCGGTGAGGATACCATCTTCTGCGCCTTCATAAGCCGGGCGACCGCTTTTCCGGGCTTTATTAGCGCCAGCGAGTATAAGACCCGAACGAATCAGCGGGTGCTCGGAAATTTTAAAGATCGGTTCGCCTCCAAATGAAGTCGTTTGTTTGTTGTTATATGCCGGATCCGGGAAGAAGTAACCATGTGTGGCTGCGTGTAAGATAAACGGCGACTTCTGGCCCTGGCCCATTTGCTTTACCGCTTCTTCCGTGGCTGCATTTCCAGTATACAAATGCACTTGAAAACCGGCAGATTGAAGGATTTCAGTAATATTAGTTGCTTCTTTCTCTGTACCCGGAAGGTATTTCCAAGCGCCGGTAAAGAAACTGGAATCGGCATAAGCCAAATAACCGCGGGTAGCCTCCTTCTGCTCCATTCCAAGGGAACGGTTGACTGATGCAATAGAAGAACTGTCGGCATCATAATTAATTCCTCCGAAAACAGCGGCTTCCTGCTGCCCGCCGACAGATTGAGGTAATTCCTTTTCGACCAATTGCCTTGTGCTGAGCAATTGGTTTAGTTTGAAATGGCTGCCCAGTACCGTGTTGGTCGGTTCCATAATGGCTGAGAGATTCAGGCGATGTAATAGACCGGATGGAGAAAAATAAATAGTTTTAGTCTCCTTAAGTAGTGGTGCAAGCGGTTTCCAGAGCAATTCGTATAAGGATGGTTTTTCCGTTCCTTGAAACGCATAAAGGTTGTTTTTGGAGATATTCCCTTGTGTTTCAATAAAGTTACCCAGTTGACGGGCTTCGCAGAGCGGAATATATAATGGATGGAGATCGCCTGGGCGGATGAGTAAGGCGGCATAGAGGATGGAGTCGCTGTTTTCGTTTGGAAATGTGAGCTGGAAGTCGATAAATTCGATGGCGGCTTCATTGGGATGTAGTGCAGATTGAACGTCTTTCCAATTGACCATTTTCAAGGCTTCTGAGTAGCCGGGAACCGCTTGGATCAATTCCTTTTCAAGGGCATTTGCTTTACCCTCCAATACGGTCAGGTTAAGGCTGTCGCGCTCTTCGATAGATTTTGTATACTCTCTGTTCAATCGACGTTGGCATGATGCTAATTGTTGATATAAATTGGCAGCGGTGGTATCGGTTTGAGCCATCCGGTGGAGGCGGCTGACGTTAGAGAGTACGAAGCCTTTGTAGAAGAGGGCTTGGTCGTATACATATTCTTTTAATTGAACCAGGGCTGTGTTTTTTCTATAAAGAATTGAAAGTGAAGATGATAAATCGTAATTAAATTGATTCAAATATACATTCTCTTCTTTTTGTGTTAAAAAAGTGCTGGACTGTTTCATATCCATTTGCCTTCCTACACAAGCTTCAATATAGAGATGTTCATATTCCCCGAATTGATTCATTTTAATTCGGTGTTCAGCAAATTTTTTCAATGTGTATAGAAAATCCGGATGCTTTCTTCCATAAAGATTTTCTCTGATTAATAGCGCATCTAAATAAAAAGAATCTGATTTGTCGTGAAAACCAATTGATTCATAATAGTTGGCCAGGTTATTTTTTATTAAAGCATCGAGGTAATCTACCTTGGCGGCCCTGCTATTGTTTAATTCCATCGCTTTTAAATAGGTATTTTCTTGGCTTTTAGGATCTCCTATAGCCATGTAGTAGTTGGCCATACTGGTTAGTCCCTTAATGTATTCAGGATGATCGAGTCCAAACAGTTTGCCATTTAGTTCTAAACCATCTTTGAGGAGTTTTCCTCCGATCTCAAACTGCCCCATTTGGCAATATAATATCCCTTTGTTGCTTAGATTTATAGCATAATAAGGATGATCCGTACCCAAGGTCGCTTTTATGACGTTACCGGCTTCCATATACAAGGGTTCTGCTTCTTTAAACTGACCTAATTCCCGGTGGTATTCAGCAAGGTTATTCAAACTTTGAGCATAATCCGGATGCATTTTGCCTAATGCCTGCGCTCTCAAACGTATAGATTCCTTGTATAAAGGCTCAACCTTATCATATTGCCCTTTGCTCTTATAACAAATGCCAAGTGTGTTTAAAATAGTTGCATATAACGGATTTTGTTTGTCAAAGCCTTCATCAATAATCTTTTTGGCCTCCAAAAGCACTTTTTCCGCTTTACCTGACTCATCGTAGTCGTTGTATAATATTCCGAGATTCATAAGGTTTGTTGCATGCTCAGTTGTGTTCTTTCCATATATTGCATTAATCAATAGCCCCTCTTTAATGTAGTATATTTCTGATTTTTCAAAGTTGCCCATATAATAATATAAAACACCAATTGCATTGGTTGTCTTACAAATAATATCGGTCAATTCGCCTAGGATTTCTCTTCTTATACGCAATGCTTCGAGCAATAAAGCCTCAGATTCTTTATATCGTTGGGTATTCATGTATAAATATCCAAGATTAAAAACCGATTGCGCATAATCTAAATTTTCTGTTCCCAGTACCTTTTTTCTTATTTCTACTGATTCGATGTAGCATTTTTCAGCCTCCTGATTTTTGCCCCAGTAGAAATAAATTCGCCCTTTATTAAAGATGCAAGTAGCAAATTGCGCATTATCACGTCCGAAATTAGTTTCAGCACTAATTTTAGCTTTTTCATTTATTTCAAGTGCTTCTTCAAATGACTGTTTTCCAGTCAAAGCACGTGAAATCTGAATTAAACTATCTACCGTCCTTACCATCCTCACAGAGTCCAAATTCTGTGCCCTCACCCCACCTTCCAAACACAAGAAGATCAACAAAACAGATAAACGAACATTCAACATAATGCGTCAATTTTTAGAGTTTGAATAATTGCAAAAATAAAATAATCCGCCCGACTGGCTAAAGACCGACATTGCTTTTTTGAAATGCCGATTCTTTTTACAAAAATTGCCTGAACAAAAAATTAGAAGAATCATTCGATACGTTTTTCCCCCAGGCTACTCTCATGTGGAAAAAGAATGAAATATGGTCGGCAGAAAAAGTAAAAGATGCCATGCTTGAAGGCCCTTCTCAGCGCGCGCGCGCTTTTAAAGGTTTTTTAGTGCAATTCTATCCGGCAGTCAGGTCATTTGCTGTGCAGTTTGGGTTATCCAAAGAGGATTCAGACGAAATCATTGCGGATGTCTTTTTAAGCATAGCACGACGCCTGGAGTCAGATGATTCTTTTGAAAAGGCGCTTTTTTCTACTTATGTGCTCGCTACTATTAAGAACAGATGCCTGTATGTTCGGAAAAACATACAAAAAACAATTACATTAGAGGAGTATACGCATCAGCCTATAACATACGACAGCACGGAACAAAAAATGCTTGTGAAAGAAGTGTTGGAGAAGGTTAAGGCAATGGGCGATCCCTGCAAAACCATTCTGATGATGCGCTCTGAGGGCTTTGAACACAGTGAAATTGCAGCAAAACTAAACCTTGCTGTCCAGACAGTAAAGGCCAAAACAATGGAATGCCGAAAAATTTTAATCAACTTGTTAGGCGGAAAAACATTTTATAGAATATGATACCTGGTTCCGATAAATTGTACGAGCAGATTGAATCCTGGCTTGATGGTCAACTTCAAGAGCAAGAGGCAGCAGCATTTGCGGCGAGGCTTGAAAAAGATGTTAATTTGAAGGAATGTGTAGAACGTGTTTCAGTTACACGTTCTATATTTGACAAAATCTGGCTGAAAAACGAAGGAATTAATGTTGTCTTTAATAGTAAAAAAGAATTTGATGTTCAGTTTAGAAAAACATTTGTTCGGCCAGATGATGCGCGGAAAAAAAGTTTGCTCGAAGATGCAGGGAAAAAAGCAAAATTAGCACTTTGGATGCTTAAAGAGGGTAGACAAGTTCTCTTTAATATTTTAAATAAGCGATTTGGGGAAGATGTTGCTAAACTGCGCAATAGACTTATACCAAATGCAAATGACCATTTCCCAGTTAAGGGTTATGAATTTCAAGAAACAAATAGATACCTTATGGCTGTTTCCATTTGGTGGAAGGATGAAGGAGGACAATCTGAAATTTTGCATCTTTATGAAGATTTTGTGCGAGAATTTTTATTGTCTGATTCTTCCCAATTTGAAAGTATCGTTGAGTCGTGGTATAAAGATATAGAGAACTACTCATTCCATAAGGATGCAGATGATGAAAAGATATTTAATTTGGTGGAACGACATCAAAAAGCCGCAGAAAAAGGAGAGATTGAAGCGGTTGAACAAGGTTTATATCAACAAGTAGAATCTTGGCTTGATGCTCAACTTTTAGAGCCGGAACTGGCTGCATTTAAAGCCCGGCTGGAAAAAGATGAAGACTTACGTGAACGAGTTGAGCAACACCGCTTGGCGCGTTTAGCCATTGATGGCTGGGTTACTGAAAATTATAAGGATCAGGCTACGTTATGGCGGGAAGCAATGGAACTTCAGGAGAAGGCGCTTGCCAAGCGCAAACGGCTTTGGTGGATTATAGGTTTATCGGCGCTGGCGCTTATCATCTGTGTTATGGCGTTTGGGGTATTCAAAAACAGGATAAATGAAGGCTCTTCCCCTCAAACGCCTGAAGAAACAATCGTTCCTGTTCCTAAACAATTGTCGGGCGATACAGACAAATCTCAGATAAACTCTTCTGTAGGCTCTGAAATTCCATCACTAACAAATGATAGATCTTCGAAAAAAACGCCTCAAAAAGTAAAACTCGGTCGAAAGAAAGCATCGTCTAAGCCAAAAGAGCGGAAAATGGCCGATCAAGAAGCGATTGCTTACGCCGATGAAAATTTGAAAGATTATTGGGCTATTGTAGAAGAAAGAACACGCGGAATATCCAGAAGCGCTTCAAGTCCTGGCCATTTTGAATTTGGTTGCCAGGCCTATTCTAAGGAGGATTGGCCCAAAGCAGAACAAGAACTGCTACAAGTGAAGTCACAGGATGGTGGAGATTTTACAAATGCACTCGAGTTGCTTGCTATCGTTGCCTTTAAGCAAAAAAAGTATGCAGAAGCAGCCTTATATTATGAGCAATTTGCGCCACGTAAAATTGGCCCAGCAACAGATTGGAGGCTCGTTTTATATTATTTAGCGGATTATCCTGCCCGGAAAAATGAATTGTACACTTCCTTGGAAAAAATTCTTCAATCTTCTGAACATCCGTTCAATAAACAAGGTAGGCTCCTTGAAACAGAACTGAGAAAGAAGAAATAGCAAGAACCCTTTCTAATGCATGTCGTCAAAATACTGCAAATCATGGTTCAGACAGTGTGCCGTGCGCGGGAAATTGTCAGAATCAGGATTTA
>JBAXTB010000130.1:0-14192 GCA_037130425.1 Bacteroidota bacterium | reverse complement strand
CGAACTTGAGGAAGGAACATTATTGGGAGACCAGTTACTTGCGTTGAGCCAATCAGTATTCGCTCCGGTACCGATCTAGGTCTGCCCCCAAGCGCCCCCACTAAGCAACATCGCTCCAAGGAGCAACAAGGTGCTAAAGATATTTTTTCTAAGCGTGGACTTGGCCATTTCGCTCCGGAATCCATGTGTAAAAAACGGGAAATGTGTACAATTTTTCATTTTGTGAATTGAGAATGTGGACATCACTTGATCCAAGTAGTTTTGAACAAAAGGGATGTTGTTCCTTGTGCAGACTTTAAAATGATTCTTCAACCGTACCCACAGCGGGTGGAGTACGGCGGCAAATATGGCTATAGGCCATACGAGAAAATCGTATCAACTATGTGGGAAAATCGTATCAAAAATGAGAAATATGTGTTTGGGCAGGTCGGAGACCCTGCGGCGGCGCCTCGCTTGGGCGAAGTGGGAAGTTAGGGAATACCTGACGCGGCGGAAAAAGGCTTTTTACGCTTAGTCGGCCTTTGTGTCCTTTGAAAAGCCTTTGTGAACTTTGTGTTTTCTCCTCTAACTCGGCTTAGCCAAGATGACGCACTAAAATATCCACTTCAAAACCCTAAATTACAAAGTGCCGGTTTTTAAGTATTTGACCTGCTTGAGAGGGGTAAACACAAAGTTCACAAAGGTTTCACAAAGGACACAAAGACCGAGTACGCGTACACAAGTCAACGACATTGCGCTTTCGGCTTATTCTGATTTGCCAAATAACTACCTTTGGTCGTCATTCGAACAACGGAACATTTATGAAGCACCTTTACGGCAAAAATTTAATCATTTTCTTCAGTATTTTACTGATTTCGACCCGATTATTGGCCACGGATTACTACCTGGCCAATAATGGAAACGATGCGAATAACGGCACTTCAACGGCGACGCCCTGGCGTACACTCGAAAAACTGAGCGCAGAATTAGGCGGCCCATCCGGTACCTGGGGTACGATAAGCAACGGCGATCGGGTCTTTTTCCGAAAAGGCGACACTTTTCGCGGCTCCATCGCCTTTGCTGCTTACAACAACAATGGCATTACGTTTGACAGTTATGGTTCTGGTGCAATACCGATCATCAAAGGTTCGCGTGTTGTTACAAGCTGGACGGTTTACAGCGGAAATATCTGGAAAGCGACCGTTACGCAACGCGTTTATTTTTTATTTGTCAATGGGGTGAATAAAACGCTGGCAAGAGCGCCAAATACGGGTACCTGGAATGCGGAGTCGGCTACCGCTACTTCCGTGAACAGTAGTTCAATTGGTAGTTCAGGCAAAAATTTCGCAGGCGCCAATGTGTGCGCGCGTGAGTACGATTGGCAACTCAATCGGCAAGTCATAATTTCTCAATCGGGTAATATGGTGAATTGGGAAAACGCCATTGGGGCGCCGAGTGTGGGCGCGAATTTTTATTTTGACAACAAACTCGAACTGTTAGACGCCGAAGGAGAATGGTTTTATGATTTAGGCGGTCAAACGCTCTACTACATGAGTAGTACCAACCCAAATGGTCTCGTGATGGAAGCGTCTGTTGATCTTTTGGGCATCGCAGGCAATGACAATCGGTCGGATAATACTTTTAAAAACCTCCAATTCGAACAATATGCGCAGGAAGGTATTCGATTGATGGGCGCCTCCAGCAACAATATAATTCAAAATTGCGTATTTTCCCATAATAACCAGGCGTTGTTCGTGAGCGGCGATGCCAACAATATTCAAAATAACAGTATTACCGATAGTTATTATCAAGGAGCGGTATTGGCCAATATGCAAAATGGCGTATTTGCCAATAATACCATCACCAATTCGGGCATGAACTACGGGCAGCATCGCCCCGATTTCACGGGCAGTTTTTATTCGGGTGGTATCTGGCTCATCAACGGAAACACAGGTTGTTCGATTAACCAAAATATTGTCACAAATAGCGGTTGTATGGGCATTCGATTCAATGGGTCTGGTATTAAAATTGAGCGCAACCAGGTCGTGAACGCAATGGTCAACATGGACGATGGCGGCGGCATATACACCTACGGCGGTAGTAATTCATCGCATGACAACATCATTCGCAGGAATATTGTCCATAATTTAGTCGGCAGTCACAACGGCTCAACACCTGGCAGCATCATCAACGGTATTTACATTGATAATTACGCCTATAATATCACGCTCGACAGCAATACCGTTTATGATATACCCAATGGGAGCGCTATGATTATCAACGCCGGCGCGCACGGCTGTGCAATCACCAACAACATAACATATCAGTGTAAGCAAGGATTAGGGTTTTATGACTGGCAGGCGGGACAAAGCATTTACAACAATACGGCTTCGGGTAATACGTTCTATGCAAACGTATCGGGCGCGATTCCAATTGAAATTGCTTCTGATGACAATAACCACCATGTCATGTCTGCGTCGGATAATAATTTTTTGTGTAATCCGTATTCAACTTCCGTCGGTCGGTATATATGGACGAATGCCCAAAGTTTTACCATGGCGCAATGGCGCGCAACGACGGGGTATGATATGGCGTCCGTTGGCAGTTATTACAGTTGGACTTATCCGACCGACCTTTCGTTTTTAGTTGTAAACAATACCAACACGACTGCAAACTACAGTTATTGCAATGTAGTGGATTTGAATAATGCGCCTGTTTCGAGCCTTACACTGCAACCGTATACAAGCAAAGTGCTGATTAATTCGGCGCCATTGCCCATCACATACCTCAAACCATTGCAAGGCCGCGCTGTTCCAAATCTTGGTATCGACTTGCGCTGGGCCACAGCCACTGAATACAACGCCGACTATTTCGAGGTGCTGCGGAGTACGGACGGGGTCTCCTTTGAAAAAATAGGAGCATTGGCCGCGCAGGGCAATTATGCTGATGCGCTTCAGTATCAATTGTGGGACAATAACCCGCATACCGGAAAAAATTATTATCGGCTTCGGCAAGTTGATTTCGACGGAAGCGCCTCTTTTGGCAACGTTGCGGCGGTAGATTGGAAAACCGAAGAAGTTCGTGTTTTCCCAAACCCAAGCGCTGGGGCCTTTGAAATAAATGCTACCTTTATTTGGGAACGCGCCATGTTGTACAACGCGCAAGGACAATTGGCGCGGACGTACGCTTATCCTGAAAAAACGACCTTGGACGGACTTCCGAACGGGGTATATTCCTTAGAAGTTTTTGAAGGGAAAAATGGGGCGCCTGTAGTGGTTTCATTGATAAAGAAATAGCGTATTCTCTCGTAGTACCATTGGTATGTTTTTTATCTTTCCCTTCCAAAACTTAACGACCTTTGTGGATTATAACTCCTCACATGCGCTTACTCTTTTTCCTCATACCGCTCCTTGCTTTTACCGCTTGTACCAAAGCGAGCCGCAAACAAATTGTGCTGGCCACCGGCCCAACCCATACCTCCAATTACGAAATCGGGGAGGCTATGGCGCAGTTGTTGCACGATAAATTGCCCGATTACCGCATTATACTTGACACCAGCGGCGACGGCAGTTACGCCCGTTGCGCCCAGTTATTGAGCGGCAGGGCTGATTTTGCCCTGGTTCAGAATGATGTGCAACTTTCGCCCGATGCAACCGACTCCATTCGCATTGCCCTGAGCATTTATCCGCAAATTCTGTTTGTCATACATCGAAACGAGGTCCATGAAAAATCGCTGCGGGCGCTGTTCAATGGCCGGCGGATTGGAGTTGGGCCACATGCCAGTGGGGTGCATACGTTTGTGCAGGAAATGATGCGCGTGTTTAAGATAGACTCGACAAAAAGTAAGTTGGTGTACTCCACTTACGATGAGAATTACCTGCGCGACAGTATTGATGTGAGTATTTCGCTCACGGGTTTTAATTCAGCGCGCATTGAGCGCATGCTCACCACACAAGAAGGCGTTTTATGGTCTTTCGATGCGGTTGACAATTTGGGCAAAGGCTCGGCCGCCGACGCGTTTACCTTGCAATATCCGTATGCCCGCCCATTTATCATTCCCCGCGATCTTTACCAGTCGGCCCCGGCCGAACCGGCGCTTACCCTTGCCGTCGATAATATTTTGGTTGCCCGCGCCGACATTGACCCTGTGGTGGTGTTTGACGTCGTAAACGCCGTTTTGAACAATAAAGGCCGTTTGGCCGCGCGGAATACCTTGTGCAACAGCATCACCGTGCCGGAAGATAACCGTATTTCGCGTTTTGCCGTGCATGATGGCGTACAACAGTACATTGATCGGGACAAACCGGGCATCATTGAACGGCATTCCGAACTTTTACAGGTGTTGTTTGCCATCGGCGGGGTGTTCGGCTCCCTGATACTTGGCTGGTTTCAGTATATCGGCTGGAAACGCAACCGTTTGATGGAAAAATACAGCACGCGCTTGTTTGATATTCAACGTCGTTTGGAGTTTACCTACAATGACCCGGAACGCTTGGCGAGTATTGAAGCGGATTTGAAAAGTTTGTGGAAAGAGTCAATTCAGGCCGTTCGAGAGCGAAAACTGTCGATTAATGAACATTACATGCCATTTCAAAAGGAATTGAAGGCGGCAGAAGATGAGTTGCATTTAAAAAAGACGGAGTAATCGGCGCTTTAATCTTCCGTTTCAGTCAATACCCAGGCGCCACGCCTTGGCGCCGGCATGTCCGAATCTTCGCCTTTGATCGCCTTCCAAAGCAACTGATTGAATTCCTGATCGGGCACGTTGTCCTCTTTTGCAAAATCAAAATATTCGAACTCGCGCGCGAGCGGGTCAGTGCGCGCGTTGCGATCGTCGAGGTTGATGTTTGAAGCTCGGTGTTGGAACGGGGTGACATCGGCCGTTTTGCTGAAACAGCGCCACATGGGTTCGGCTGCGGCGTCGTATTGGCTCATTGGCGGCATACCGAGGATCAGTTCGATGGTGCGCAGCATGGAACTGGTGCTGTACATGGTATGATCCGTAAACCCGCGTTTCACAAAACCGCCTCCCACGTATGCGATGGAGCGGTGCGCGTCTACGTGGTCTGCGCCGTTTTGAGCGTCGTCTTCTAAGATAAACACGGCAGATTCCTTCCAAACCGGGCTTTTAGACAGGTATTCGATGAATAAACCGACGGCCATGTCATTGTCGGCAATTTGCGCATAAGGTGTGGCTTTGCCCTTGCGCAAACCTTCCGTATGGTCGTTGCCGAAGCGCACTGTGTTAAACTGCGGCAAAGCGCCTGCCGTGAGCAGCGAATCAAAATCGCGGCGCCATTGGTAAAAACGCGTGGTGTCGCGCACGCCCGTGTCCCAACCGGTATAAAATGGACAAAAATGACCTTCCAAAGCCGGAATATTGGGTTTGTATTGATCGGCGAATTCGCCATAGGTGCGGTAACTGATGCCTGCGCGTTTGCAATGATCCCAAATAAACCCTTTTTTCGGATATGCAATGCTCGCCTGGCCTTCAAACAGGTACTTGCCACCGCGACGGCCGTAACTTTGAATCCAGTTTTTTTCCACAAAATCATTGGCATACGCCGCCGTGCTCCAGTTGTGCCCGTCAGCCGAAACTTCCGCATCGACATAAAAATTATCCAGCAACACAAACTCGCGTGCGAGCGCGTGCTGGTTGGGCGTGAACCGCTCCGGGAACAGACAAAGTGTGCTGTCGCCGTTGCCTTCTTTCATGTCGCCCAGCACCTGATCGTAGGTTCTGTTTTCCTTGATGATGTAAAACACATGTTTGATAGGAGAAACATCGCCGACGCGTTGCGGGATCGGATTGCCTGTTTCACCATTGGCAAGTAGTTCGTGCTCTTTTGTGTAGGGCGTATTATGGTAAACCTGTTGCGAAAACGCTTTTAATTCCCGCTCACCCGGCTCCTCTATCATGCTCATTGTGCCCTTCATCAGGTTGGCGATGTATTGGATTTTTCGCAGGGTGGCTGTATCGCCTTTTTGGTAGGCTACATTATGTTGTATGTTAACCGGGTTTGGGCCTTTCGGATTGGCAAAAGAGGAGAAGCCTTTTCCGTTGGCGACAAAAATGGTTTTGCCCACGGTGCGCACACAGGTGGGGTACCAGCCAACAGGAATAAAACCTTTGGAAAAACTCTTGCCCGGTGTGGAAACATCAAATACGGCTAAGCAATTGTTGTCGGCATTGGCTATGTATAGCGTTTTTTCGTCCTTAGACAGCGCCACGCTGTTGGTGGTAGCGCCGGTTGGGGCATTGGGGTACAACGTTGCGACCAGGGTTTCGAGGGTGCGGCCCGTTGAAAGTTCCACAACGCTCACCGAGTTATCGTCCGCATTGGCGACGAAGGCGATCTTTCCATCTTGTGTGAGGCAAAAGTCATTTGGGTTGTCGCCGACCGCAATAGTGCGTTCAATGCGGCGTTCGTCGCAGTGCCAAACGAGTAATTGTTGTGCGCCCCAAAGGGTTATGAGCAGGTTTTTGCCATCCGGGCTGAGTTTACAGGTGTATGCTTCTGCGCTCAGCGGCGTTGAATAGGACAATTGCCGCGTTTTTAAATCCAAGGCATACAGCGTGTTGCTTTCTTTGGAGACAACGTAAACGAGTCCGCGCGCGTCATCCACGCAAAGGCCGGTAAGGGAAATTTTATCTTTAAACGGAATGCCCACAAACAGGGTGTCCTTTAGTTGCAACGTATTGTGATCCAAGGAATAACGATATACTGCATTTTGATTGCCGCCGGATACGAACAGCGTTTTTTCATCGGCGGAAAAATCAAGGCCGAGGTAGCCGCAGGGGAATTCCAGGTGTTGAAGTACCTTTTTACTGCGCGGATCAATGAGTTGCAGGCTGTGGACGCCCTGGCCATTGTTGATGACTGCCATCAGGCGCCCGGAAGCAGATACGGCGATGTTCATCGGGAAATCGCCCAAGGGCAAAGACGCGCCGGCGGGGCTAAGCGACCAGCCGTTTGGCAGTAACATGGTCGTTTTATCTGAATTTTGGCCAGGAAGTTGCTGTGCATTCAGGGTGTTGGAGATAAACAGGGCGGCAATTAAAAGCAGGAAATATTTCATCAAAATGGAAATTGTGCAGAAAATTTTTCAAACCTACGGCGTTGTAATGGAGTGGAGGGTAAAAATGGGCATGAATTAACGTAAAAATAAAAGGCGCTTGAACAGGTTTTGTAGGTGCGCAATACCTTTGGCCACCATTGACCTAATGATAACTAAAACCACGAAGTGGTTAAACTTGAATAGCCCCGTATGCAATGCGGGGTAAGGAATGTTGCGTTTTTACAACCCTAAAAGGGTTGAACCTCTGCGTAAAACATTCAAGTTCAACCCTTTCAGGGTTGGATCGCGATTTTCCCCAGCATCCCCCGATGAATCGGGGGCTACTCAAGTTTAACCACTTCGTGGTTTTATATCCAACGCATTGATCATTAGGCCCCCTTCATCTTAAATCATACAATCTGAATTCTTAAATCCTAAGGGGTTTGTTCAGACTAAAAGTGGATTAAAATTAACCATGCAACTTTTAAGAATTTTTTTGATTGTATTGCTGAGCACGACATTTTGTATGGCTCAAACGTCCACAGAAACTGCTGCCAAACGCGTGATTCAAACCTTGGGAAAACTAAGTTTAGGTACTTCAAAAGCCGAATTTGTACGACAAAAACCAACCATCAACCGTTTTGACGACAAAATGGGATTCCGTTTGGAAACAACAGAAACGGTCGGAATAGACGGACTTGAATCCGTGACCTATTACTTCGACATGGACGGGGAACAGCCTTTATACGAACTGATTCTGGCGTTTTCAACTGAAGCGCTTCGGACGGCCGTTACCGAAAAAATGTTTGGTCCGGCCAACTATCCCAACAAACCGGATCATTGGATCCTCGGTGCGGAAAATGGCGTGATTTCAATCGGTTGGTCCTCAGGGCCGAGTTATTCCATTGCAGCCAATATCCCATTTACGGAATGGTATGGTGACGAAATGTTCAAACTTCCGAGCGGTTTTGAAGCGCGCAAGAACCTGCCTCCCCCTACGAAATGGCCAAAAGAGGACGTTGTTAGTTTTTTTGCAGACCTGGAATTGCAAATCAACGCCGGGCTTGAACAGTTTGAAAAGATCAAAGGAGAAAAAGTCGAAAATTATTTCCAATGCACCCAGCCCATCGAAATGGCGATGGTTTCTGCGGTGATTGAAGACGCCGACACCCATAAATTATTAGTAAACAACCTCATGGTAGCCGATATGGAATTGGAAGCGGCCGGAAACTGGAAGGCTGAAATGGGTAAAACCTTAGACGGGCCGATGCCGGGGCGCTACCGTTTGAAACGAAGCGATTCCAAAAAGATATTCGGCAAAACGGCGGATATCTGGAATGTGGCGGATGTTACCGGAAAGGCAACGGGCGTACAAATCGGGTTGGTGGTTTATGGAGAAACCTTAAGCGGGGTATATGTGGTCGTGCTGCGCGGGTAATCCTCTACCTTCCACCCTCCACCCCAATGTCATTGACTCAAGGATTTGAGATTACACTGCGTTCGCCGGATTGAGAGAGTCGGTCGATTTCCAAGCGGAGTTTTTCGGCTTGATCCGATTTTTCCCTAAAACTTTGCACCGCAACAAGTCTATTGAACAGATGCGGCATAATTGCCCTGTCAGAACGGGCAATATCCATCAGCGGGCGCAGCAAATTAACAATCGCCGCGCTATCCATCGTTTCGGTGTTCAAGTCCTGCACATACTGGCGCCGTTCGCTGGAGGACATCGCGCGAAAGGCTTGCACGTCTGCGGGGGATTGCGCGCGTGCAAGCGTTGCCGTAAAGGCTGACAACAGGAGAAGAAAGAAGTGCTTTTGATTCAAGGCTTAGAAACGGAATGAGATACAAAGATGGTGAATTTTGCGCACTCATTTAAGCCGTTTATGACTTTCTCTAATTTGTACTGTAATGCTCCACCAATCAACTAATTACCTGTGTTTGCTCTCTATAATCAATACAAATCTTTTGCCTTTACTGCCAATTTATACTCAACGTCCAAGGGCTTGAACAAGGCAAAATGCTTGGCCCCGCACTCAATTTTTAGACGTTCCAATTCCCGCACCAATTGTAAATCCAATGTGCCTTTCGTTTCAGCCACAAAATACACTTTTGGTGTGCCATCCATTTCCAGCACAACCGCCCAATCAGGTACATAATTGCCGATTGGCGTCGGAATTTTAAATCCACGTGGCAGTTTGAAAAAGAATTTTACCGCTTCATCCGCTTCACAATCCCTTGCAAAATCGCTTTCTATTGTGCTGTCAATCGGGATATAATTAAATACCGTCTTTTCTGTTTTGCTCACTTTGAACAGGTTCGACAAATAACTTTCTATTTCTTCCAGTTCAAACAAGCGCATTTCGTATTGCTGCCCGTTTATTTGTTCGTATTTCACGCCGTCAACCAACAAACTGTTCAGAACGCTTCTAATCGTATTGGTTAAATTATCTAAAAACAATTGCGGATTAATGCCTAATTCATCTATGCGCCCGGATTGTTTGAGGACTTGAAAAATGGTATTCCGGCTTACGTCGATGCGGCTTTGGATGTATGCGTAAACATCTGGCAATTGGTATTGTACCTTTGCAACGTATTGAACCTGTGTATCTTTTACCTGGCTTTCTACCCCGTCTTCTGTAATGGCGATACGTCCGGTGCGGCTTTCCAACATAGGGCGTTTGGTTTTTGGCACTTTGGTGAAATCTTGTAAAATCGCTACGGTTCGACTGATGAGCGCGTCCAAATCATACTCTACAGAATAATTCGTTTTTGTACTGATGCGTTTCCAAATTTCAAATAAAATAGGAAAATTTTCCAGTGTCAGTTCTTTGCTGCGCCGGATTGTCGCTTTTTCCTTGGCATTTTTGATCCGGCCTTTGAAATCAACGCTGGTTTCTGATTCAATTTCTTTTTGCAAGGAAAACGCAAAATCGGCAAAGGTTTCGTTGGTGATAACCGTAAGCACGTTGTCAGATTTTTCTTGTACCCGCTTGCCTTCTGCATTGACCGGCAAACGCAAGCCCCTGCCGATGATTTGCCGACGCTCGCTCTCTGTCCCGATTTCCCGCAAGGTGCAGATCTGAAAAACATTCGGATTATCCCAACCTTCCCGCAGCGCCGAGTGCGAAAAAATGAACTGTAGTGGCTCTTCTAAACCCAAAAGCCGCTCTTTTTCTTTCATAATCAGGTTGTATGTATCATCGTCTTTAGCCGTCGTCCCCTTGGTGTCGGTCCAAACTTCCTTTTTATCCTTGCCTTTGCCGCTTTTATCCGAAGAAAAATACCCGTTATGCGCCTTTTCTGCCTCAAAAGGGATCAAGTCGGGATACTTCTTTTGCTCCTGCTTATAGGCTTCCTCAAACCAAAGGGCAAATTTCCCTTTTATCCATTGCCCGCTTTCATCATACATCCTGTAATTGGCCACACGGTCGATAAAAAACAAAGACAGCACCTTTATTTGCTTGTCTTTCAGTTTTTTAAATTTCTCAAAATGGTGTTTTACGGTGCGCTCAATTTGGAATTTAATGACATCTTCCGTCAAACCGCCTTGCGTGCCGCCTTCCTGAATCACCACGCCGTTGTTGAATTCTATGTACCCGTTTTGCCGGTCGATGGTGGTGAGCAAATAACCATCATAAACATCGCGTCCGCCTGAAAGCGAGTACAAATCATTGTTGTCTTTTTTGCCTAAGCCGACTTTGAACTCTTTTTGCTTTACCCCGTCTTTTTCATTTACAAAAATGACGATTTTGGCCTTGTAATTGTTTTTTTCGTTGGTAACGCCCTTATATTGAATAAATGGGGCGTTGTAATTAGGGTCGCTCGTAATGCCGTCTACTTCTATTTGTTTCACCAAACCAAGGTCGTAGGCTTGCACGGGATTGAGCGAATACACCAAATTGTACAGATTGCGGTGCGTGGCGCTGTACCGAAGCGTACAAAGCGGGTTCAAGTTGTGGATGGCTGCTTTTCGCACATCGGTTTCCATGTTTTGCGGCTCGTCCACAATCACAATCGGGCGGGTGGCTTGTATGTACTCGATGGGCTTTACGCCTGTTTCACGCAGGGTATTGATGATGTTGTTGTCTTTGGTAAAACTGTCAATGTTGATGACCAAGATTTGGATGGCATTGGAAGCGGCAAAGTTCCGCAAGCCCGTCAGTTTGCTGCTGTCATACATAATGTAATTGAGCGGCGGCTTGCCGTACAGGTTTTGAAAATGCTCGTGGGTAATTTGCAGGTTTTTAACCGTGCCTTCCCGGATGGCCACGCTGGGCACTACAATGACAAACTTCTTGAACCCGTACACTTTGTGCAATTCGTAAATGCTGCGCAAATACGTGTAGGTTTTGCCGGTGCCGGTTTCCATTTCAACCGTAAAATTGAATGGGACAGCGCCTTTATCGTATTGTGCTTCAATGAGTTGCGACGATTGTGGAATACCGTTTTGGGCTTGTACGCGCCGCACATTTTCCAACAGTTGCTCATCTGATAAAACCAAGCGATTGCCTACGCCTCGTTCGGTAAAGGCGATGGATGCGCCTTCCATCGACAGCGATACTTCAAAATCGCCTTTGCTCAAGGGCTGGCCTTCAAAGATGTTCACCACCGAGCGCACGGCGGCGAGTTGATAATCCTGGCTCCCGTCAAATTGTATTTTCATCTTGCGGGTTTTAGAGGATGGTTAAATCAATTTCATGTTCCCGCAGCCGCAATTGCAAATTGGTAATGGCCACATCATCGCCGCCGAAACAACTGTCCAAACAAATCAGGCGTTCAGGTTTGGCTGCCAGTACTTCCGCCCTGAAATCGAGGCGGTAGGGTTCCATAAACAGCCAAACCTTGCCTTGGGCGATGTTATACGCCCCGTTGGGCAGTTTTTCCACCGGTGTGGTCAGGTCAAAACCGCTTTTCAGCAGCAGTTCGTACAGCATGTTTTCGGGCAGGCTGCCTGCGATTTCGGCTTGCCGAAAAATATCCAATTGCGCCAAAATATCTGTTTCGCCCGCTACGGTCGGGTTCCATTGTTTGAAATTGCTGGGCGCTAATTTGTACGACTGAAAACCCAATACCGGCTGCGTATCTTCCTCTGACACAAACAATTCTGTTTTTGTTTTTGCTGCTTTGGCCTGTCGCTCGCTCGCTATTTTTTCCATCACCTTGCGGATGCGCGCCTGCGTGATGTCGGCAATGGTATGATAGCCCGCTTTGTGCGCTTCGCTGCCTTCCTCGGTTTTTTCCGGCATTTGCACGAGGATAAAACGGCGGTTGCCTCCGTCTTCTTCATTGAGTTCTAAAACGGCCTGGGCGGTGGTGCCGGAACCGGCGAAGAAGTCGAGAATGAGGTCAGATTCTTCATTTGTGCCAATAGAAATTAATGCACGAACAAGTTGAGTAGGTTTAGGAAAATCAAATAGTTTTGCTCCTTCAAATAGTTCTTTTATTATTTTAGATCCATCTGACGTAGATCCAATATCTGTCAACCAAGTCCTATGTGGTATTAACCTTGGATCATTAGTTCTGATTTTTTCATAAGCGATAAATGTTCCGTTTTCTCTTTTGTAAAATTCAATATTCCCATTTTCCACCAATTTCATCATTTGTGTTTTGCCATACCTCCATCGACCTTCCTCTCCGTCATTTCGAATTGGGTAAACCTCCTCTCCTTGCGGGGTGTAAATTGGGAACCACATGGTAGGACGATCAATTCTGCGAGAATTTGACCCCCATTTATTTAATTCTCTTCCAAGGCGATATTCTCCTTTTTCGTCTTCTAAATTTAATTCCTCTGAATCAATTTTGATTTTTCCAAGGCTACTATTATTAATATTTTTACAATAACAAATCACATATTCATGATCTGACACAACAGTGCTGGTATCATTGCCACCGCCTTTTTTTGATTGCCAAACAAACGTACTAATAAAATTTTCACCTCCGAATATCTCATCACAGAGCAATTTTAAGTTAGACAATTCACTATCGTTGATGGAGATGAAAATCACGCCGTCTTCGCGCAGGAGGGTTCTGGCGAGGTATAGGCGCGGGTACATCATGGAAAGCCAAACGGAGTGAAACTGGCCGTTTTCCTTTACGTTTTTGCGCCACAGGTCTTGTTTGTTCAGGAAGCCGTTGTGGTCGGTAATGCCGCTGCGTTTTTTGTATTCATCCTGGCGTTCGGTGTAGTCGTCGGGGTACACAAAGCTGTCGTTGCCGGTGTTGTAAGGCGGGTCGATATAAATCATTTTCACCTTGCCGAAATAGGCTTTTTGCAGGGTGCGCAGCACTTCGAGGTTTTCGCCTTCAATAAAAATATGGGGCGCCTGCTCAAAGTGGAGGCTTGCGGCACGGTCGGGCGAGAGGGTAGCGGTGGTTTGTTTTTGAATTTCCTTGCGGGCCTCGGTTTTGCCGGCCCAGGAGAGTTCGTAATGCTCGCCTTGCACGAAAAGTTCTTCGCCTAATGCCGTTCTAAGTCGTTGTATATCAATCTTGTCTTCCGAAAACACTTCGGGAAACAACTCCTTTAAGCGGGCTAATTTTTCTGCGGTAATGTCGAGGCTTTTGCCGTCCATGTCGGGTATGCGTGTTGCGTGGTTATGTGATAGGAGGGGTAAAGGTAGGGGATAAATCGGTCTCTTAAAAAACTTGGCTGTTTATGTTGTGGGTGCTTGGTCGAAAAGGTGCAAGGCGTCTGGGCTTGGATTGTTTAAGCAATGCCTTGACGGCAACCGACGTTTACAAAGGATTTAATTAAGCCGAGATTCTGACCTCGGAGAGGTCAAATATTGGTAGAAATCATTGATACATAACGGGTTTCGACCTCGGAGAGGTGCAACATTGGTAAAACATCTGCAATGCATAAAACCAATGTTAGACCTCTCCGAGGTTAAAACATTTAGAAGGCTCCCGGCAGGATAAGAAGTTTATTCGCTTGAGCAAAAAAGATAGATGAGCGTAGTTTACAACATCTTTACCTCAACCCTTCGATTTTCAAAGTTTTTATAACTTGTCACGGGGTAAAGCGCCTTCTCGCCGCCATAAAATTCAATTTTGATTTGATTGCGGATTTGAAGCGCCTGATATTTCTGCGAACGTTTCTTCAATTTATTGTCCACGTATTTAAGCACCTCTGTTTGGATGAGTTCTGCACGTTT
>JBAXTB010000013.1:0-34359 GCA_037130425.1 Bacteroidota bacterium | reverse complement strand
GGTGAATAAAGGTTTTAAGGTATTAGTCGGCGCGCATTCCTATGACATGTCCGGGCGAAATAATGTCAAGCGCTTTTTCAGGGTAACCACTGCATATCCCATCACGGATACCATTACGCAAATAGCCAATCCGTTTGGCGGAGGCATTTACATCATCACCCCTTATGAGGCCGATTTGGGTATTCGTGAGGTGCAACTGACCAATGTTGTGCCTGCGCCGTTCTTTTCTGCAAAGGGATTTAACCGAACCTCGCTTCAGGAATGGAAAGAGGAGCAACGCCTGCATCCGGCTCCCTGGGCTGATTTTGAATCCGATAAATATATGATGCAGGTGCCCACCAGCTGGATTTATAATTATGATGATCCGGTTACCCTGATGCAGGATTGGGATAATCGCATGGATGTTGTCTCCACCCTGTTGGGCTATCCGTTTGTCAGGAATAATACGATGCTATACTTACAGGTTGATTGCGACATCATGTATGGCTTTTATGGCATCGGCAATCCACAGATCAACAATACGTATGATCCTTTGGAGCCGGAAAACGGTAACAAAAATCACTGGTTTTTAAGACCGGGCGATGGTTTTTGGGAGACTGAGTTTCATGAAATGGGTCACGCACAGTTGTTTAGCAAATTTCCCGGCGAGACCGAAGCGGCTGTGAATTTGTTGGCGGCTGCGATTTACAACCGGCTTTATGGGATGGATATTGACACTGCGCTGGGCAACTCTTTTGGCAATCAGCCGCAAATCACCCGCGATCAGGCGGCGATGAATTGGATGGTCACGCCAAATTTCCGCGCCGGGAATCCGATGGATATTTCAAACACCACCAAAGATGAGGTGCGCTACCAACAACGCGGCTACGCAAAATATGTGGAAATGGCCGCCCTTTTCGGCTGGGAAATGATTGATTCGTTTTATAGAAAAGAGAATTTGGACTACATCGCCCAAACGCCAATTGATAGTTTGCCGGAGGTGGATAGCCGAATTTTGCGATTTTCAAGGACGGCAGGGGCAGATTTGCGTCCGCTCATCCATTTCTGGGGCGTTCAGCCACAAAATGCGGCGGTGCTCAAGGAGGCCATTACGGCAGAAAACCTGCAAGCCTCAAAACTAATTTGCGACCGATTGACGCATTACAAAGCCATTCTTCCAGCCGACAACGCGGAATTTTTGGCGCATGCCAATGCGTTTTTTGGCGGCAGCATCCCCCCAGGTGGCGACCCGGATTATGGGTCGGGTTGGTACAATATCTGGAAGGACCAGTACGATTCGACACTCGGCACGCTGGGCAAGCAAGCCATGCAAAACATCATTGACCTCTATTTTCCAAACGGTTGTCCGGCCCCCGCGCCCGCGCCTACGGTAAGCGTGACGAGCCAAAGTATTTGTCCGGGGCAGTCCGCGACTTTGGTTGCGAGCGGGGCCATGTATTATCAATGGAGCAATGGTGAAACGGGAAACAGCATTACTGTCAGTCCGGCAGAGACCAGCACTTTTACGGTGATCGGAAAGACGGCCGGGGTGTCCTCCTTGCCCGTTTCGGCGCAGGTTACGGTGAACCCGATTCCGGCTGTTTCTGTTCAAAACGCTACGATTTGCAGCGGGGAAACGGCTGTTTTGACGGCCAGCGGCGCAGAAACTTTTAATTGGAGCAATGGTGAATTGGGCAATTCAATTAGCGTCAGCCCAACGGAAACGACTGCTTTTTCAGTGATTGGAACAAGTTTAGGCTGCGCCGCTCCGCCCGTTTCCGCGCAGGTTTTCGTGAACGCTTTACCAACGATAAACCTCGGAGCAGACATTGTTTTACAACAAGGACAGGAAATCACCCTGAATGCTGCGGCTCCTGGCTTGATTTACCAATGGTCAAATGGCGCAACAACCGACAGAATCGTGGTCAATTCAATGGGAATTTATGCTATTACCGTAACAAATCTGGCGGGCTGCAGCGCTTCCGATTCGATTTTAGTCACGATAATCGTCTCGACGACTGATCAAAACGAACATTATAAACTGTCGATCGAGCCTAACCCAACGAGCGGTTTGGTATCTATAACATGCGCGGGAAGTTCAACAAACACTGTTCAAGTCATGGATAATTTGGGCAGAATCGTCGCCGAGGACAATACCTTTTTGAAAGACGGCGCGACCCGGATTTTAAACATCGGGCAATTGCCTGCCGGCACTTATTTTATAAAAATCATGGGCGTAGGCATTTTGAAAATCGTACCGATTATAAAACAATAAATGAAGTTAATCGGTTTGATGCTTCATGGATCCAAATACCTGGCAGACTTTTCTTCGACCAAACATGAACACTGGAAGCCAAATATGAGCATCGTTTTTCAACTTTTTTTTCACTTTTGCGGTTCAGGCAATGAGGCGCATTTCAATCAATAGATGATCTAAATGGCTTTTTCAAATTCTTTTGAGATACTTTACCAAAAACTTCTATCGGATAAAACTAAGAAAATAAGTGAGCGGGTTATTTTAGTAATAGCCATTGCAAGTTTCCTTATTCACCTGATAATTATTTACCTGGTTGATTGGGGTTTTATTTCTCTGGATACGCCTTCAGACTTGCTCAAAAATCCTATTGCTGCCATTTATACGCCCTTTTCCTTTATACTTGTTTATGAAGTATATTTATTAATACATTATCTACCAAAATCAATCACTATTTATATTAGTAAGCAATATGAAATCATTACGCTAATTATTATTCGACGGTTGTTTAAAGACCTTTCAACCTTATCACTTTCATCTGACTGGTTTAAAATTAAATATGATTTGCAGTTTACTTATGATTTGATAGCATCCGTTCTTCTATTTTTTCTTATTTATCAATTTTACATACAAAGCAAAAAAAGATACAGAATCGTCATGAGGGATGATCTGCAAATTGAAGAAATATCAAAATTCATAAAAATCAAGAAAGTACTGGCTACATCTTTAGTACCTATACTTATTTTAGTTGCTGTTTATTCCTTTTTAAACTGGTGTATCAGCATCGTTTACCCAAACACGGATGCTGGTGTTTCATTCAAAAACATAAATAATATTTTCTTCGAACAGTTTTTCACGGTATTAATTATTGCAGATGTTATTTTGCTATTGTTTTCTTTTTTTCATACGGATGAATTTCATAAAGTTATCAGGAACTCAGGGTTCATTATTTCTACTATTTTAATAAGGTTATCCTTTTCTGTAAGTGGACTACTAAATACTGTATTGATCGTATCTGCCATTGTTTTTGGACTATTAATACTCATTATACATAATAAATTTGAACAGCATATTGCAGCGGAAGAACGTTTTGTTGATGAAACGAGGCCAGAACTACCTAAACTATCGTAATCTTGTGCTGATAAAACCTGGTATAAACAGGTTCTTATCGAAAAGAATTAACACGCAATATTCTAATCATGGTCAATTTGTTTTTAGCGATTTTACTGCTCTTACTGATGGTATTGGCGGAAATTATCTATTTAAAATACGTTGAGAAAGAGCCTGTTCCCTGGCGTGAAATTATTTTTAACCTCAATTCGAGCCACGTTATGACTTGGGTCGGGCGCGGGCTTGAAGTCGTGGGCTTCGATTTTGTGTTGCGCCATGCAGGTTTGGGTTTAGTCACGGAACTGCCGGTGGTAGCGCAATGGATTTTCACGCTTTTTGCCTGGGATTTATGCTTTTACTGGATGCACCTGTGGCACCATAAATACGCATTTCTTTGGGCCGTGCATGTGGTACACCACGAAGGCGAGCATTTCAGCCTCTCGCTCGGCATCCGCAATTCCTGGTATTCTTCGCTTACGGCCCTGCCTTTTTTCCTGCCTTTGGCGGTTTTGGGTGTGCCAACCGAGCAGTTTTTCTTGTTGGGTTCCTTGCATTATTTTATACAGTTTTATAATCATAATCGCGTGGTGCAAAAATCGGGCTGGCTGGAATACATCATGGTTACGCCGGCACATCATCGGGTGCATCACGGCTGCAACCCGGAGTATCGGGACAAAAACTGCGGCGGTACGTTTGCGATTTGGGATAAATGGTTCGGCACGTTTCAAGAGGAACGCGCGGATGTTGACATAAAATTTGGCGTTCATCACAAAACGCCGACCGAGAATCCTTTTTGGGCCAACAATATTCCTGTGTTAAAATATGTTTTTAAAACTACCCCACCCCGCTTTTTCACCCGGGTTTATACCAAAAACCCAAGGCAAGTCAGTGATTTTTTGATTGCAATAGGCGGTTTCATACAATTTCTCTTACTGGTTTTTTACATTTATCAGGAAAACAAATGGGGCGGCATAGCCGAGTTTTCGCTGTTCGTTCTGCTGTTGGGAGGCACTATTGCAATCGCGGGTTTGTATGAAAATTACCGTTGGGGAACCAGGTTGTGGCTGTTTTTATCGGTGGCGATGCTCGGTTTTTTATGGTATTTTTCGGTTTTCCACTGGGCATTTGTATTGCTCAGCGGATTATTTTTTAGTCACGCCGTTTGGGTGGCAGGCTACCAGTTTTTGTCCGTTTTTTCAAAATAACAAACATGCACTCAACATTTTTTGCAGATATAAGCGCTTATATACCAGCGCGGAAAGTCGGCAATGCGGAAATAGAAGACCGCGTGAATCACCGCAAAAAACTGCTGCCGGAAGGTAGTTTAATGCGTCTTTTTGGTTGCGAAACCCGTTATTATGCCGCAGCAAACGAACAAACAAGCGACCTCGCCGCGAAAGCCGCCTTGCCGATTGTGGAAAAATATGGCAGCAGCAATATTGATTTTTTGATTTTTGCTTCCGCCTCAAGTGATTTGCTCGAACCTGCAACGGCTAATATCGTGCAACAAAAATTAGGTTTGCGCTGCCCGGTAATGGACGTAAAAAATGCCTGCAACAGTTTTGTATCCGGCTTACAAACGGCCGATGCAATGATTCAGGCAGGTTTTTATGAACAAATCCTCATTGTGACGGGCGAACGCTTAAGCAGCGTGATCAATTTTGATATTGAGGACGGGCCCCATTTGCGGCGCTCGCTGGCCTCATTTAGTTTGGGCGATGCGGGAACGGCGGTTTTGGTGGCTAAAAACCCGGCGCACAAAGCGGAAAAAAACAGATCCGGCATTACAAAACAACGTTTTATGAGTTTGGGTGAACACTGGAATTTATGCACCGTGAAAGGCGGCGGTTCCATGTTTTCGCACGATGTGTCCAAGAATTTTTTTGAGGGACATACGAAAGAACTGGGTATAGTGATTCGCCGCGAAGCCGCAGGTTTTTTAAATCGTTTTTTTACGGAAAACAATACCCCACCCCATGCCTACGACCATATTTTTACCCACCAGGTTGCCGAAAGCACCTTCGACCTTATCAGTCGGGAAATGGCGCTGCCTGCCGAGCGGATTAGTCGTACGTTCCGCGAGTTCGGCAATACGGCTGCTGCGTCTATCCCGCTTTCTATGCACAAATCTTTGAAAAACAATGTTTTAAATCGCGGGGATCATGTTTTGATTTTGGGCTTGGCTGCCGGAGTGAGCGTATCTGTTCAGAGTATGATTTGGTGATTTCAGTGAGGGAACGTGGCTTATGCGGATTTCTTATTTTGTATGAGGCGTCAAATGATTTGTTCTAAGCTGCTGATTTTCAAAGGATACTCATCTGATGACTTTGAGTCATCAGATGAGTATCCTTTGAAAATCAGCGATCAAAACTGAATCAATTTGCTTAAGTCAACGACACATTCTTTTGAAAATCAATCCTTGTAATAAATGCTCTTCAATAATTTATTTATAGAAAAACTAGCCGCCCGCGCACCGGAATCCATCGCTTTGGTGGAAAAAAACGGCGCAACCATCACTTGCGGGCAACTGTATAGCGAAAGCCTGCGTTTGGCGGCGCATTTGCAAAAAAACGGGGCGCAACGCCGTCAGAGCGCCGTCATTGCAGCCGAACCGAGCGCCGATTTTGTGCGCATTATTTATGCCGCCATGCTCCTGGATTGGGAAATCGCCATCATTGATCCGGACATGGGGCGCGAAAATTTTAAGACAAAACTCGACCAATTTGACCCGCATTGGGCATTTATAGATTACCGGCTTTTGCTCTTGCAGGAGCATCCGATTTTGCGCGCTTTTTATTTTTTGAAAAACCCCAACGGCATTTATTTGCCCATGCGAAAAGGTATGCGGTTGGTTGGGGTTGGTAATTGGTTGCCTATTGTGCGGCGGCATTTAAACCTCAAAAAAATGCGCGAAACGCCTGTAAATTCACCAGAATTGACGCCGGCAGATATGCATTCACCCTTTCTCATCACCTACACATCGGGAACTTTGGCAACGCCGAAAGGGGTGGTACATTCCCTGGCGACCTTGGCGGAAAGCATTAAGATTTTGGCGAATATTCTTTCCGTAAAACGCGATGACGGGCAAGCCGAAATACCGCAGCGTTTGGCCACGCATTTGCCCCATTATTTGCTCATTGGGGTCAATGCCGAAATCACCATTTACCTTTGGGACAACAAAGCGGCGCCCTCGAAGAAACTGGTATTTATTGAAAAAAACAACATCACGACGCTGTTTAATCCGCCCTCCGATTATCTGCCTTTAATGCAGGAAGCGCTTAAAAACAAGGCGGAATCAAATGAAAAATCGGTTTTTTTAGGCAAAAACTTGCAGCATGTTTTGTTTGGATCCGCGCCCGTGCATGCCGCTTTTCTGAGTAAAATTGAGCCACTGTTGCCCCCAAATTGCCGACTCACCGCTTTATATGGCATGACTGAAAATCTGTTGGTCACAATGGCGGACGGGCGGGAAAAAATGCAGCGACAAGAGGCCGGCGATTGGCTGGGTTATCCCTTGCCGAATGTCCGTTTGCAAATAGCCGACGATGCCGAAATTTTCTTGCAAAGTCCGCAGTTATTCCTGGGATATTACCAATTGCCGGCCCGTGAAGCCTGGCACGCCACCGGCGATTCCGGCCGATTGAACGCGGATGGTAGTTTGACCTTGATCGGGCGCAAAAAAGACATGATTATCCGCCGCCATTTTAATATTTATCCGGCGCTGTACGAACCGACGATCAATAAAATAAAAGGCGTTTCGGATGCGGCGCTCGTGGGCGTTTTTGATGAAAAAGCCCAGGATGAAAAGGTGTTTTTAATTATTGAAAAGGAAGAAAACCATCCCTTGAGTATTTCCGATGTTGAAAAACAAATCAGCCAAGGTCGTTTGGCCATTGACAAAGAAGCCTTGCCGGATGTGATTCTTTTCAGGAAATTGCCGCGCAAAGGCCGACAAAATAAAATTGATAAAGTGCGTTTAAGAACTGAAATAATATGAAAATCCTGCTCACAGGCGCTACAGGTTTTGTCGGCGCACACGTTTTACGGCATTTCTCGGAAGCGCATCAAGTCACGGTGGTCGCGCGGCAAGCCGAGCCGCCAAAGACTATGCAGCCGTTTTTGAGCGATTATATCCGCGCCGATATTGCCGAAAATATGCCGCACTGGTCGGGCGACGCCTGTATTCATGTGGCGGGTTTGGCCACCGATAAAGCGGGTTATGCGGATTTGTACGCTGCCAATGTGCTTGGTTCCAGGCATTTGTTCGAGGCGGCTGATTGTCCGCATTTTATCCAAATTTCGTCCGCGTCGGTTTACGACGATCATAATCCGATGCACCGGGAGGACGATGAAATCCCGCTTGACCAATTGAGTCTTTACGGTAAAACCAAACGACAGGCTGAATTGGAGTTATTGAAAATCAATGACTTACAAAAACGCCACCTCACGATTTTGCGCCCACGCGCCATCTATGGCACTGGCGACCGCGTCATCTTGCCGCGTCTTTTGAATTTTGGGAAAAACGGGAAAATCATTGCGCCGGGCGATTTAAACGTGCGGCTTTCTATGACGCACGTTCAAAATTTGGTGCAGGCCATCGCGCTCAGTTTGGACAAACCGGAACAGGGCAGCCGGATTTTCAATGTTGCCGATGCTGAGCCATATTTGTTGCGCCACGTTTTGCTGGAGTTGCACAAAGTAATACGGGGCGGAAATTGGCAGGTAAAATCCTTGCCTGTGGCGCCATTGCTGCTGTTGGCAAACGTTTTGGAAACCCTTGGATTTCACTCCAAACTGACGCAGCAATCGATTCGTTACCTGACCCGCGACGGTGTTTTAAACACGGCGGCGATTTCCCAAAATTTAGGTTACCAGGCTCATTTTGATTTCTTTTCAAGCCTCCCTGCTATTTCTGAATGGGTGAAAAAGGTTGGTATAGAGCGTGTTGCGGCGGCTGAGGTGGATTTGCCGTGGGTGTACGGGAGCAATGTGGAAGGAATTAGAAGTGCTTTTTTAGGCACTACATTTGGTGAGAATCTATAAAACAATACGATTCATCTGGTAAAAGATTTTTTTACAGATATACAAGGTATTACAGGATTTACATCGAAATTTATTCAAACCCATAATACCCTGTATATCTTATAAAAAATCAACGAGGTAATCTACTCCTCATTTGTATTGCTCGTCGTAAAACCGCCGACTACAGACCATTCAAGAGTGCGGCCAATTCATTCGGTTTGGCAAAATAAGGGCTGTGTCCGCAATCCAGTTTAAACACCTTTTTTACAGTTCCGTTGGCGGCGATCATTCTTTCTTGATTGGCCGTGCTCACCCCAACATCTTTGGTCGTTTCAATGTAATACTTTGGAATTGAGCCGAAATTGTTTTGCGTCAACGTAACCTTGCCTTGAAAAGGCGCCAGGGGTTCCACTTTGTGTTTATCCAACACCAGTTTTTTAATATCATCGGTGCAATCGTCGGCAAAAACCTTCACTACAAATTCGGGTTTAATGGTAGCGCCGGAATAATCCGGAAGAAATACCAGGTTAGGGCCGATCAGGCTGGCAGAATCATTGGCGGAAAGTGATTGCAAATCCTGGCCATTCGAGGGCAGATATGCAGATATGTACACCAATTCCGATATTTTGCCGGGAATGTTCTCGGCCACCTGCGAAATTACCATACCGCCCATGCTGTGCCCGACCAAGATCACTTTCCTATCTTGCTGGTTAACAACATTGACAACCGCATCCACATACGATTGTAGGGTGATGCCTGTGATTGGAGTGTTATCGTCTCCGTGCGCAGGCAGATCAATGGTAATTACTTTGTTGCCGTCTTTTTCTAGTTGCGGCTTTACTTTGTCCCAAGCGAATTTGCCAGCCCAGGCGCCATGTACTAATACGTACGTTTTCATTTTACTGTCATCTTTGTTTGTGCATGCTAATACTGCGAATGAAGACAGCAGTATTAGAGCGGCGAAAAAAAATTTTGTTTGATTCATGTGCATCATTGCATTTTGAGTTAACTTATTGAATTTGCAGTGTGATAATTTTTGAGTCTTCGATACCGGTTACTGGCGGCAGGTACATACCTCCATTCGTGGATACAAAGAGCGTATAGCCTTTCGTATTTTTCCGTAAAATGCAAGCGGTAGATCCTGAAACGCCTTGCGGTTGTTCTGCGATTATGGTCACTTGCTTTTTGGGGGTTATTTTTAAAATACTGTTGTACACGTGTGTGGCACCGTATAAATTTCCGGCGGCATCAAATGTGAAATCATCAATATTTACATTAGAAAGGAATACCTGCGGTTTGGCGGGTTTCCCTTGCATTACCGCGATTGACAAGATTTGTTGTTGTTGGGTATTTGAAATATAAACCGTCTTATTAAACACCTTGATGCCATTGGCGGCCGGTGTTGGATTTTGTACGTTGCCTCTTTTTAATAAATCATCCGACACCCAGATAGCCGCCTTTTTTGTCTTTGCATTTATTTTCCAAATACAGCCTTTGTACGAATCTGCGATTAGAAATTCATCGCCCGACCATTGGGTTATTCCATTTAAAAACTGACCTTCAGGTAAGGAAATCAAGGGGCGAATTGCCCCTTTTTTATCTAACAGATACACTTCGGCTTTGTCATTTTCATCCGTACCCGTTAGCAAAAAACCATGCTTTCCATAGGCGGCAATGCCCGTAACTTTTCCTTTTACCGAAGCAAATTTTTGCTTTTCTCCCCGGCTGTTTATCTTGTAAACCACACCTTCAAAATGACTGTTAACCAACATATTACCATCTGGTAACAGCAGTAGATTTTCCAAGAATGTTTTTGGAGGGAAAGCGGCCAACGTAGCGGCAGGAACAATTTGCCGAGGTGTATCTTTGAAAATATCTGGCAGATTCTGGCCAAAAACGGGAATAAAAACCCAAATCCACAGACCCAGCGATAGTGCAATGTTTTTCATGTGTAGTTTTGTTTATGTTAGAAATTGAATTGTAATTGAGCAATTACTTCCCCTTTACGGTCGGCGACTACGGCGTTGCCAGTAGAATTGCCCGAAGCGGCAGATCCCTGGTAAACAGGTCGGTTGCGGTACAAGCAGGAAAGTTTTACTTTATTGGTTGAGAGAAACCAGTTGATGCCAGTTTCAAAAACCTGTACGGCATCCTTAAGCGCTTCCAATTTCGAATACTGATAGGTACCGAACACACCTAACCTGGAGCGGCCAGCCCAATGTTCAGGCGCCAGATAACCCAGTTTTATATACAATGAATTACCGGTACCCGTTGTAGGGAAAGCAGTGCCTGCCCCGTTGATCGGCGAAACATCCGAGCCGGCGGAAGTGATCGCGTTGATCGGTACGACCGTATAGTAGTTGTTGCCCAGATTCAAATGGTAAAAGGCAGCATAAGCGGTAATGCCATCGCCTTTTTTACGAAAGGGGCACATCAGCATCGCATCCACAGCGAGGCACAACAAGTCCGTTTGTTTGCCCGCCTGAATCAAACGTGTGTTTGTACTGCTTTCCGGCAGGGCGGGGTCTTTTAACCCAATTTGCCGGGGCGTGAACATACCATTCGGGCGATAAAAAAAAACCGGCGCCCAGATTAAGCAATTTTTTCTCTCCGTGATATGTATTGATTTCATACGGCGACACGTGATTTTCTGTTTCCCAAAAGGCATATTCAACATACCCCTGCATTAGTTTTGACGTGGCCCGCGGATTCATATACGCCACATTAACCTGTGCGTTGCCGGCCTCCTCTTGCAGGGCGCCACCGCTGGGCGATCCTTTCCCTGTATTGGCAGCAAAGGTTGTTTGCGGCGGACTAAAAGGTTCATTCAGGGATAAGCGATAGTTAAATTTACCAATATCCCCCTTTGCATATATCCCCATCACCCTGCCGAGTCGATCAAGTTTATTCCAGCAGGCTTGTTGAAATAGCGGCTGGTCGAGGTTTAATATACTGCCTACCCCGTCCACATTCATGCGCGACAAACCCGTCCACTGGTGTAATCCCGCACCTAAATAGAGGTGATGATTAATTTTGTATTCACCGTATGCATCCAGTACGCCCACATCCAATGCGGATTGAAATGCGCCGCCGCCACTGTTGCTACTGCCTTCGATATTCATTAAAACCAATGCCCTTGGCGATAATTGGGCGATGGTAGTCAATACAATGCGCCTGACGGAAATATCCGTGATCGACGAACGGGATTCGCCCCGGTACACGCTACCCGGATTCAATGCGCTGGCGCGTACCCACGTTTGGAGCAAGGTTACAAAACGGATATTTGCGGTACCGTCTTGATTGAGGTTCACTTGCTTGCCAACCTTGTCCTTGCCTCCCGCCGGGTAGTTCACTTCTTCCTGCGCACTTGCGAAAAGCGGAAGTGTGAAAAGAAAAATAAATGAGAATAACTGTTTCATAATTGTTTTGTTTCCCAATTATTATTCAATACACATGCCAAATCGCAAACAACTGATATTCAATATTTTATAAAAAATATTCGTAAAAATAAAAACGATATAACGTAAAAAAATGATTTAAAAAAACGATATAAAGTTTTTTGGTTTTGAAAAATGATAAAATCGCATAATATTCGTGGAAATTTTACATCCAAGACAATAACATGAATAAGACTAAGGGACTATTTTTTATAGCATTTTTAGCCATCTGCTGGTCGGGGGCGCCCCTGATTGCACAATCGACTGGCGTAATTGACAGTCTGAAGGCGATCATTGCCCTTCACACAAATGACAAACAAGCAGTAGGAACTTTAATGGAATTGGCGAAGCGGTATGATGCGATCGACCTTGATTCATCCTTGATTTACATCAATGCTGCCGAAAAAATAGCGGCTACGCTAAATGATGCCTCTACGAACGGGTTGGTAGCGCAAATGAAAGGGATTTATTATACGCGTAAAAGCGTCTATCAGGAAGCAGTTGGCGCTTTTACCAAGGCCATCGAATATTATCAACAAACAGGAAATGCCCAAAACCTTGCGGATAATTTTGGCAATCTTAGCAATAGTTATATGAACTTGGGCGACAACCTGAACGCTTTAAAATACGTTTTAATGGCTTATGATTTGTTCAGTAAGGAACAGAATAAAGAGCGCATGATGAAAGCGCTGGGGGCATTAACCGTTATTTATGGAGAAGACAAGGATACGACCAATGCTTTTAAATATGCCTATAAGGCGCTCGACATGGCTATGGAAACAAACCAGAAAACTGAAATCGCAAGAGCATTTATTTATATTGCCCAGGTGTGTTTCTCTGCCGGACAATATGAACGGGCCGTTTCAATGTACGAGCAGGCAAGACTGGCCATCGACTCGAAAAATTTCAGCCCGCTGATTCCGCATATTAAACTCAAAACTGCAAATTGTTATTTGCAACTAAAAAAATACCCGAACGCATTGCAAGCATACGAAGCAGCATATCAAGGGTTTGCGATCTTGAGAGATACCAGTAAAATGTATTCTGCAAAATTAGGAACAGCCAAAGTACAAGTTGCGCTGAAAAATTACGCCCCAGCGCTCCAAATAGCCCGCAAAATAGAAGCACAAATTATTCATTCCGGCCAACTTGAGAAAACTCAGGATATTTATTTTTTATTTTACAACGCATATTCGGGTATAAAAAATTTCGAAGCCGCTCATAAGTATGCCGGATTGTTGCTCAGTGTGCAGGATAGTCTGTACGACCAAAATAAGAAAAAGGAACTATACCGCTTACAGGTTCAGTTTGCGACAAAGGAAAAAGAAGAAGAAATCAGGTTACTTTCGAAAGATAAAAAATTGGAGGAACTGGAAGAAAAAAGGCAGGAACTTTTACGTAATATTTTCATCGCTGCCCTTTTTATTGTATTGATCTTTACCTTGCTTTTATGGAACCGCTATCGGGCAAAAATACGAACCAACAATTTGCTGAAAGTACAACAAGAGGATATCCGGCAGGCCAATGAAAATCTACTGAAAACGCTGTTGGAAAAAAATAGATTATTAGAAGAAAAGGAATTGTTATTTAAGGAAGTACACCACCGCGTCAAGAATAACCTGCAACTGATGAATAGTTTGCTGAACCTGCAAATTAACACCACGAATAGTGCAGAATTAACCAGGTCATTGGAAGAAAGTCAGAGCCGACTGCAATCTATTTCCTTAATACACGAAAAATTGTATCAGCAGGAAGATTTGTTTTCCTTAAATTTTGATGAATATATCAAATCACTGGTTAGTTCGCTACACGATGTATTTAACTCAAAAGCACAGCAAATAGCATATCAGGTTGAATCCGACCCCATTCATCTCGATGTTGAAACAACCCTGCGCTTGGGACTAATTATCAATGAACTGACCATCAATGCCTTGAAGCACGCCTTTCCTCAGCATCAGGAAGGAAAAATTGAAATATCCCTGCGCACTTTTGACGCGGATAATTACATGCTATCCGTAAAAGATAATGGAATCGGGATAGATGAAACGGCAAATGCCAAATTTGAAGATTCGCTGGGGATGCGCCTGGTAAATGTTTTGTCGAATCAGTTGGATGGCGTTTTGACGATTCTGAATAATAATGGAACCCATGTTTATTTAAAATTCCCTTCAAAATCAATACTTTAAGTGATGAAAATAGCACCGCTGAAACTTCGTAAAATCCTGATTGTCGAAGATGATCTTATTATTGCTGAAGATATTAAGGTTATATTAGAAAAATCAGGTATCACAATAACCGGCATTTGCAAATCTGCCGAACAGGCGCTCCTTGCACTGGAGCAAGAAACCCCTGATTTAATTATACTGGATATTATTCTCAAGGGCAAAATTACGGGTATCATGCTGGCGCAACATCTTAATACGCGCAAAATTCCCTTCATCTATCTAACAGCCCACTCCAATAAATCGACGATGGCGGAAGCCATTGCAACAGAACCTTACGGCTATTTGGTCAAACCTTTTCTCGCCAAAGACCTGATGCCGACCTTGCAACTTGCATTCTACAAGTTTAAATCCACTGCGCTCGAGCAGAAATTATTGAAGGAAGTGCATGAAAAAGAAAACGCACTGGCGCAGTTGAAGATACAGTACATGGAAGATGAACGAACGCTTTTGTACAGTATCACTGCGGCCATTTCTAAAGTTAGAGATTTGCCGGAATTGATAAAAACAGTTTTTAACACCATTGAGCCTGTTTTTGGATGCAATGTCTGTGAGTTTTTACTGTTAAATGCCACAGGTAAATCGTACACTGCTGCTGTCTTTCCATCCTTTGGTCCTATAACTATAGAAGATGCCTTATCTGGAGACAATCATTTCCGGGAAGGATCCTATATTAAGAAGTGGATGCATCAGATGGATCAATCGGATGAATTATTGACACTTGAATATCACCAGGAAATGGCGCCCTACCCTCCCACAGTTACCTTTTTTCAACGCATGAAGGATGCTGGTTATCAGGAAAGCTGCCTCGCCTTGCTAAAAGTTGGAACGGAGGTATTGGGTATATTTTTCATCCATTTCAACCAGAAAAGCGATTTAGATGCGAAGCAAAAAGGTATATTACAGTTGATTACGGAGCAGGTATCGGTGGCACTGGCTAATATATTGGCCAACGAGGAAATTAAAAGAAAGGTCAAAGAAATCGAAATCCTGAACAAACAGCTAAAAGCCCAAAATGCATACCTGCTGGAAGAAGTGGAGCAGGCGTACAATTTTGATGAAATGATCGGCCAAAACCAAATGTTTCTCGACGCCTGCAAAAATATTGGCATGGTTGCCAATACCGACAGCACCGTGCTGATTTTGGGCGAAACAGGTACCGGTAAAGAATTAGTGGCACGCGCCATTCACAACAATTCTCCCAGGAAAAACAAGCCACTTATTAAACTTAACTGTGCATCCTTACCTGCCAGCCTGATTGAAAGCGAGTTGTTCGGGCACGAACGCGGCGCTTTTACCGGGGCCATTGAAAGGCGTATCGGAAAATTTGAGTTGGCGCATGGCAGTACATTGTTTTTGGATGAAATAGGTGAATTACCATTAGAATTACAGGCAAAACTTTTGAGGGCGCTACAGGAAAAGGAAATAGAACGACTGGGGAGCAATAAAACAATTCAGATTGATGTCCGAATTATTGCGGCGACCAACCGGGATTTAAACAAGGAAGTCCAGGCTGGGAGATTCCGACAAGACTTGTACTACCGGCTCTATATTTTCCCGATCACCCTGCCGCCTTTGCGTGCAAGAAAAGAGGATATTCCGTTACTGACCAGTCATTTTATTCAAAAATACAACAAAAAGATCGGGAAAAACATCCAGGGACTTAGTCATAAAGCCATGCAGGAAATGATGAACTACAATTGGCCAGGGAATATCCGGGAACTGGAGCATGTGATGGAGCGCTCTGTAATTATTAATCATTCCAAGCTGATTCAACACCTGGATTTGCCAGATACTTCGAAAAAGAGAATAATTGCGGAGCCTGCCGAATTCCTGATTAAAACTTGGGAGCAGCAGGAAAGAGATTACATCCTGGAGATTTTAAAAATAACCAAAGGGAAAGTAACGGGTACCGGAGGCGCTGCGGAACTCTTGCAATTACCACCTACTACCTTGCAATCCAAGATGTTGAAATTGGGAATTAAACGCAAGCATTATGTAGAAACGGACAAGATGCCCTGATCTACTAAGTAAGGCCGCATTGGCCTTGTTGATCTGTCGGATTTGGCGGGTTTTTACGTCGAGTATTGCGTGTTCGCTAACCAGTTCTGGATGTATGATATTGTGTGTATTTTTTGCTGCGTGCGAGGGGGAACACAGATGACAAGTACCTGCGGACACAGATTTATCTCTTCTTCGAATCAGGTCATCTGTGTTGCTTGCATCCGTGTTCATCTGTGCTCTTTTTGCCGCGCGCGAAGGGGCACATAAATGTCAAGGACCCTGCGAGCACAGATTTTCAGGATTTTTATCCTTTAAAATCTGCGCCCGCAGGGTCCTTGACATCTGTGTTCCTTTTTACCCTACGCAGGGGAAATTACTTCCAACCGCCGCCCAATTTCCGATACACCTGAACACCCGCGCCAAGCATATCACGCTTGATCTCCAAAAGTTCGATTTGGGCCTCCAAAACATCGCGTTGCGTCAACAACACTTCAAGATAATCTGCGCGGGCAGATTTGAATAAATCGTTCGAAACGTCAATAGCCCTATTCAGGGACTCTACTTGCTGCGATTTAATCTTGTAACGTTGTTCCAGGTTTCCGATATTGGAGAGTTCAGTGGAAACTTCCATGTATGCATTCAGGATGCTGCGTTCGTAGTTGTACATCGCCTGGATTTGACGGGCATTGGCGTTATTGAACTCGGCCTGGATTGCGTTTCTGTTGATGATTGGGCCGGCAAGATCGCCGGCAAGTGTGAACAGCAACGATTCCGGTAACCTGAACAGATAAGCAGGATTGAACGCTTGTAAACCCAATGCCCCGGAAATTTCGAGCGAAGGGAGAAACTCGGCGCGCGCTACGGCTATATCTATTTTAGCGGCAGATAAGTCCAATTCGGCTTGCCTCACGTCCGGACGGTTGGTCAACAAATTTGACGGCAGTCCGGTATGAATTTCAGCAGGCATCAAACTCAAAAAATCCGTTTTGCTCCGCTTGATTTCCTGCGGGAATCGTCCCAGCAAAAAATTAATCCGGTTTTCGGCTTCCTTGATTTTTTGCAGAATTTCATACTCCATGCCTTGTGAGGCAAGCACTTCCGCCTGAAATTTTTGAACGCCTAATTCGGTAGCCTGCGCAGCCTCTTTCTGAATTTTTACGATCTCCAAAGCATTTTTTTGGATCTCTACATTCTTCCGCACAATTTGAAGTTGGCCGTCCAGCGCCAGCAATTCGTAATAGGAATTGGCGATCTCAGCGATCAGGTTGGTCACGACAAAGTTTTTACCTTCAATGGTAGACAAATATCGGATGGCGGCGGCTTTTTTGGCATTCCGCAGTTTTTTCCAAATATCTACCTCCCAATTTGCATAAACCGCCGGCGTAAAGTCAAACAAAAAGTCGGGAACCGTTTTACCGGGTGTAATATCCGTAGAAGCATCACCCGCGCCCTGACTGGTGTACCGGCCAACTTTCTCCATGCCGATTCCGCCGCCCGCGCGCACGGAGGGCAGGAGCGCCCCTTTGCGCATGAGGATCTCGTTTTTGGAAATTTCGATTTCCTGCAAGGTAATGTTCAATTCCTGGTTGTTTTGTAAAGCAACGTCAATCAAATGTACCAGGTTCGTATCCTTGAAAAAAGTCTTCCAGGGAATTGCGGCAATATTGTTGGTATCCTGATTGGCGCTGCCGAAAGACGACGGAACCGCCGTATTCGCATTTTTCAATACAATAGCCGGCGCCTTGCAACTTATCACCGCCAGGCCAAGCGCAACCGGGATAAGCAATGGATATATTTTGAATTTAATCATTGTGGTCAATTTCTTCAGTTAACGGATTTTCTTCTTCTTTTTCAACAAATTGAACTTTTTCCGTAAGGCGGGCGATCATGTAATACAATCCCGGTATCAACAAGACCCCAAAAATTGTTCCGATCAACATACCGCCCGCTGAAGCAGAACCGATGGTACGGTTCCCGATAGCGCCCGGACCTGTAGCAAAAACCAAAGGAATCAAACCCGCAATAAAGGCAAAAGAGGTCATCAAAATCGGACGGAACCTTGTAACCGAACCTTCTACAGCTGCGCTGTACACAGAGGATCCGCTTCGGTGGCGCTGTACGGCAAATTCTACAATCAATACCGCATTTTTGCCGAGCAAACCGATCAACATAACTACTGCTACCTGTGCGTAAATATTATTCTCCAAACCGGCAATTTTCAAAAACAAGAACGCTCCAAATACGCCTGTTGCAAGAGAAAGAATTACGACAAGTGGCAATGCAAAACTTTCATACTGCGCAGACAAGATCAGATATACGAAAATCAGGCAGATCAGGAAGATGTAAATGGCTTCATTACCGCGGCCTACCTCATCCTTGGAAATACCTGCCCAGTCGATACCAAAGCCCCGTGGCAAACTTTTATCTGCCACCTCTTTAATCGCATTGATGGCCTCGCCGCTACTGAATCCGGGCGCCGCTTGTCCGCTGATTTCCGAGGAATTGTACAGGTTGTGTCGGGTTATTTCCGAAAGACCGTACACCTTTTCCATTGTCATAAAGGCAGAATAAGGTACCATCTCATCGCGGTTATTCTTCACATACAATTTCAGAATATCCTCAGGCAAAGCCCGATACTCCGGCGAAGCCTCCACAATAACCTTATACTGACGGCCGAATTTGATGAAACTGATTTCATAGTTACTACCGATCAGCGTAGAAAGCGTATTGGTCGCATTTTCAATGGTCACGCCCTTTTGTTGGGCAATTTCATTGTCAATGTGCAGCATGTATTGCGGGAAACTGGAGCTGTAAAATGAAAACACCGATGATAATTCAGGGCGTTTATTCAATGCTGCTACAAAATCATTGTTCACCGACTCCATTTTCTTGTAGTCGCCGCTACCCGCCTTATCCAGCAATCGCAATTCAAAACCACCAGCGGCTCCATAACCAGGCACTGCAGGCGGTTGGAAGAACTCAATCGTAGCGCCTGAAATGTCTTTCGCTTTTTCTTCCATTTCATCAATTACCTGCTGAACGGAATGTTTGCGCTTGTCCCATCCATTGAGGTTGATCAGACAGGTACCTGAGTTGGAGCCTGTGCCTTCCGTCAGGATTTCATAACCCGCGAGACAGGAAACCGATTTCACATCTTCTATTTTCTCGGCTATTTTTTGCAGTCTTTCGGCCACCTCGTTGGTACGTTCCAAACTGGAGCCTGGCGGCGTTTGTATTACGGCATAAAACATACCCTGATCCTCCGAAGGAATAAAACCGGAAGGCAAGATGCTGTTAAAATACCAGGTGCCTACGCAAAATGCAATCAACATTGCGAAGGTAACAACCCTCCGGTTCACAATTGCCCGCAAAATGCCCTGATATCCGCGCGAAAGCCCATTGAAACCCCTGTTAAATCCATCCAGGAATCGGTTGAGGAGTGTGTTCTTTCTGACCTGACCATGCGTGTTTTTCAACATCATGGCGCACAATGCTGGCGTAAGGGTCAAGGCAATAAAACCGGAAAGCACAATGGAGGTCGCCATCGTAATCGAAAACTGCCGGTAAAATATACCCACCGGTCCCGACATAAAGGCAACTGGAATAAACACCGCAGCCATAACCAGCGTGATGGCGATAATAGCCCCACTGATTTCGTGCATCGCCTCTTCCGTGGCCTGCGGCGCGGGCAAATGTTTTAATTCCATTTTGGAGTGTACCGCTTCCACCACCACAATAGCATTATCGACCACAATACCGATCGCCAACACCAAGGCAAAAAGCGTGATCAAGTTAAGCGTAATGCCGAAATATTGCATAAACACAAAAGTCCCGATCAACGAAACCGGCACCGCAATAATCGGTATCAGGGTAGAACGCCAGTCGCCCAAAAACAGGAACACCACCAAACCTACCAACAGAAACGCCTCGATCAGCGTATGCAGCACTTTATCAATGGATGCGTCCAGGAAGGTGGACACGTCATAACTGATTTCATAGTCCATGCCTTTGGGAAAAGAAGCATCCTTGATTTCCTTCAGTTTGGATTTTACATCTTTAATAACCTGGCTTGCATTACTTCCGTATGATTGCTTCAACACAATTGCAGCGGAAGGCTTACCATTCAGGTTCGAATAAATATCATACATGGAACTACCGAATTCCACACTGGCTACGTCTTTCAAACGAAGCATTTCGCCGCTTGGCGTCGATTTCAAAATGATATTTCCGTATTCTTCCTCCGTTGTAAAACGGCCTGGATATTTCAGTACGTATTCGAATGCCTGTGATCTTTTACCAGAGCTTTCCCCGGTTTTACCTGGAGAAGCTTCAAGACTTTGCGAGCTCAATGCTTCCATGACCTCATCCGCAGATATTTTGTATGCCTGCAAACGGTCGGGTTTCAGCCAGATACGCATGGCGTATTCCCGGTTGCCCAAGATGTCGGCAAAACCAACGCCGTCTACCCGCTTCAATTCGGACAATAAGTTGATGTCGGCAAAATTGAACAGGAATTTCTGATCGGCTAAGGAATCCGTGCTGTATAAATTAATATACATCAACATGTTAGATTCCTCGCGCGTGATCTTGATCCCTTCGCGCACTACGAGCGGCGGTAGTTTGTTTATCACGGAGGCCACCCGGTTTTGCACATTCAAGGAAGCCTGGTTGGGATCCGTACCGAGGTTAAAAACGCATTGAATGGTTCCTTCCCCGTCGTTACCGGCGTCTGAAGCCATATATTTCATGCCCGGAATACCGTTCAGCGCCCTTTCCAAGGGAATAACCACCGACTTGACCATCAATTCGTTGTTCGCTCCGGGATAATCAGCGACAACGTTTACTTTAGGCGGCGAAATAGAAGGAAATTGGGTCACCGGCAACGATATAATCGCCAATGCCCCCATAAAAACAATAATAAGCGAGATTACAATCGACAGAACCGGTCGATATATAAATTGTTTGAACATTTTTTTAAGTTTAAGGATGCAACTATTCCGCTTTCGTTCTCAAGTGCGATAGCACCTCTTCCGGACTCTGAAAATCATAATTGATCTTATCGTCCTCCTTCACTTTCTGAACGCCTTCCAGCAAGATCTTTTCGTCCTTGGTAAGACCGGATTTGACCACATACAGATCGGGCACTTCGCCGGTAATAGTGATTTCCCTTGACTTGATTACATTGTCGGCGCCGACCACAAAAACATATTTCTTGTTCTGAATTTCGTAAGTGGCTTTTTGTGGAATAATTAAAGCGTTTTTAACCGGAACCGTCATCAAGATTTTACCGGTTTCTCCGTTCCGCAACAGGTTGTCAGGGTTGGGAAAAATGGCGCGAAAGGCAATATTACCGGTTTCGCTGTCAAACTCGCTTTCGATCACCTCAACTTTTCCTTTATATTTAAGCGGTTGACCATTAGCCAAAAGCAGACCAACTTCTTTAGCGCCTTGACCTTTTACATTGGTTTTATATTCCAGGTACTCAGGTTCGGAAACATTAAAATAAACAAACATTTTACTGTTATCCGACAGACTGGTAAGCAATTCGCCTTCTTCGATCAGGCTGCCGATTTTTTTAGGAAGACGGTCAATATAACCGTCGAACGGCGCCCGGATTTCGGTAAAGGACAAATGGACTTTAGCCATGGAGCGTTCTGCTTTGGCCTGTTCTAATTTAGCCTGCGCCAGCGCTTGTTCGTTTTTGGAAATTACATTTTTTTCTGCAAGCGCAGTGGCATTTTGCAATTCAATTTCAGCGGCTTTTACCTCGGCATCGGCTTTTTGCAATTCAGCGTCATACAGGTTGGGCATGATTTTGAACAGCAATTGTCCGGATTTAACAAATTGTCCCTCATCCACATAGATGTTTTGAAGGAAACCTTTTTCCTGGGCATGTACCTCAATGTTCCGCACGGAGCGGATCTGGGAAACATATTCTTTTGTAAAAGAAGTATCCATCGTTACCGGACTGGTAACGATAAATTTGGTAACCTCTTCTTTTTTTTCTTTTTCGGCCGATGCATTCGTGCAACTTTGAAGGACCACCAGAGACATAAGCCCTGCGATCATGAAAATTCTGATCATCATGTTATTTGAAATTAAAGTGAATTACGTGTTGAATTCATGGTATATGACGCATTTCCTACAAAGAACATACTAAAAACAATATAGGAACAACCTGCATTTCGTCGCGAATGCATCAATACCTTAACAGAAATGGATGGAAACTTAAATCCGGAAAACACCGATTAACAGATAAAGGGGGAGTGTCTTTCCCAACAAAGAAATGGATGCTATGAATGTATGAGGGGCACGAAACCCGTCGGTAAATGGCAAAGACCACCTGTGCTGAGCATCATCGGTATGGTCAAAGACATCGCCTTCATCACGACCATCATCATTGCGCTCTGTTGAGCTCTCCTCCTCCAAACATTGCAAATCTTCCTCAATTAAATCAAGATCATCTGCATTGTCAATAAAAACACAATAGTCCCGCTCAATGCGATCACCGAAAGAGCAGAATGTTGGACTATGACTTGATCCGGAATAAAAAGCACTCCCATAGACCAACAAAAAAACAAATGGATAAAAAATAAATCTCGATCTCATTTCAGTGTGCAAAGGTAGCGGGTATTGAAGGCTGATAACGTATTTGGGGTGTTAACGAATGGTAAAAGTTTTGGATTAAGGCAAAAGTGCCGCATTTGAGCTGTGTATTGACTTTTTATTTTTGTTATTGGCAAGCCTTGTACAGTAGGTTTATTTTTTGTAAGGTGTATTTGACAATTTAAAATTTTGCAATATATTTGCCTGACTTAGTTTGTTAAAACCAAACCCTTATTTCCTTCATCTTTCCATGTTACCCAAATGAAAATTACAGATTTTATCAGCTTCTTCATTGCCGGTGGCCTTCTTGGCATTTCCGGGCAAGTTATTCGCATTTTCGTAGGTCTAACCAAGACAAGCGCCCGGAACGAACCCATCAGTTTTTCGAGACTGGCGGGAAGTGTTACACTTGGGTTTGTGAATGGAGGGCTTGGCATTTTCACCTTATCCAATTGGGAGCCTAATTTTACAATGACGCAGGAACATTTTATCCTGCTCATCAGCATTGGCTATGCGGGAACAGACTTTTTAGAGGGCCTGTTTCGAAGCCTGATTTCAAAAGTTGGGGGCGATAATGACCCTAAAACAATGGATAAGCCCCCCGCGCAAAGCAACGAAGCGCAATTGAATAATAATTTCAATAATATATCAGCGTTCGAGACCTCCTTCGCGCATTTGAGCAATACAGAACCTACAATAGCGTACAGCCCCGGCGTAAATAAAAGCGTTATTTCAGCACATGCCATTGATGTTATCGTCAGCATTCTAAAAGATTCGACTAATACAAGCGCAAAAATCACCAGCAGCGCAAGAACACCCCACGAACAAGCGCAAGCTATGTATAACAACATCGTAAATCAAGGTGTGGATGCTCAAAAGAAACTTTATGGGCCTTATGGCGACAAAGTGATTGATGTTTTTATTGCACAAAAAGCGGCAGGCAAATCACATATCGAAATTGTGGATGCAATGGAAGCCAAAATTATTGAATTGGGGCCTGGGAATGTTTCTCGCCATTGCGCAGATTTTAGAAAATTGGTAGTTGTGGATATTGCGCCAAGTTCCATTGCCAATAAAAGCGCGTTTGTAACGATTTCAAACCAATACAAAACCAAAGGGTTGTTATCCGAATTCCTGCAACCTACCGACGGGGATCCTGCTTATCACCTGGAAATACCCAACAAAATAACAATTACGGCTTAAAAATTGGGGTAAACAAACTTATCATGTTCGATCCGACAATAGAAGCCATTAAACAATCGCTCAACCGGCTCCAAAAAAGTTTGCCTTTATTTCATCAAGACATCTTCAACATTGCCTGGGCTTTTAATTTTTCGGCTACGCCATATCAGATGTTGAAGGGAATACATGAAAAGAATGAAAAACTGGCGGAAACGCTGCTTTTATTTCGGAAAAGAATGAAGCAGGCATCCGCAGAAGGCGAACTAAAACCGGTTCTTGACCAATTGGCGCTTTATTATATCATCAATACCGATGGCCCAATCCCGGAATTAGAAGACGAAGATCCATTTGATGTGTTCGAGGCGGCAGCGCGCTACGCCCATACAATATGTGTGCGCGTAAGCAAGGCCGAAAATGGGGATGCGATCCTGCATGTTAACGGCAAAGAAGTACGTTGCCCATTACTTGCCCCATCCGGTTTAAGCGCCGCCTGGATGCTCCGACAAATAGGCCCGGCCATCAATCACGCTCGATACGGGCGCAATGAGATCATCCCTTCTACTATTTTTGGATTTGATCCGAACCGCCAAGACTACCGCCTGAAAAATGCCATGATTTTGGCTGATTTTTCGCACCTCGCTTATTTTGAATCCGATTACGTGAAAGCGCATACCAGACAATGGGGTTATGAAACCTTTCGCTGGATAGAAGACCCGGACACCGATACTCAGGTTTTTATAGCCGGTAACGAGGAATACCTGATTGCATGTTTTCGGGGAACCAGCAATGGGCGAGACGCGCTGATAGACCTGAGTTTTTTCAAAACCGATGCCGTTGGCGGTCAGGGGCGCGTACACAAGGGCTTTCAACAATCGCTGGATGGTGTATGGATTCGCTTGCAAGAGGCTGTTGAGACGCTCGGCGCCAGCAAAAAACTATTTATTTGCGGACACAGCCTGGGAGGCGCATTGGCCCAATTGGCGGCCCATCGTTTTGTGCTGCATGGCCACCAAGTGGCGGGCGTTTATGTTTTTGGATCACCAAGGGTAGGCAATCAGGAATTCAAAAGCGCTTATAATGCGTTGTTAGAGGCTCAAACTTATCTGCATATCAACAATGAGGATATTGTCCCCCAAATTCCGCCGCAAGTATTCGGTTTTAAAGACCTCGGCGGGCAACCCAGAAAGTTTGATCGATTGTATAACATCAGCGGCCATGACATCTTGTCGGACGACGACATAGAACTTGAATTTGAAAACCTGGACGCAAAACGGCTGGCGGAAATTCAACAGACCATGACCACCGTTCAATATTCCGTAAAAAATGCTACCCACTTTTTTAAACGTGGAATACTTGCATTACGAAAGGCAAAGGCATGAAATCGGATTTGAAATCGAAGGGATTGATGACCATAACATGAATCAATATTTGATAAAATTCGGACGCGCCATTTTGGAAGGCGAATGGCTGCGCTTGGAACAAAAAAGCAGGGAGCAATCAAAATAGCTGAATCCTAAGAAAACAATCCCCTAAATATTGGTGTTTTGCACATCAGGATTCGTCTGCTTCAAGGATTGTCCTTGAGCTGTCATGCATATCCCCTTTCCAAGCAGGCCTATTCCCAGATAGGTTCAATTGCCCGCCTCACCTATCTTATTTGCAAGTCTATTGAAAACTGTAGCCAATCGCGACAAAGCATAACCCATGATAAAAAAAACAACACAAGAAAACGCGACCCTGCTGATTACCCTGTTATCTGTTTTTTTACCTTTTTTACTCGCCGCCCAGACCGCTTTTTCAGATAGTTTGTTGCAGCAAGTTACCCTGCCTGACGCCATCGAATACGCCCTCAAAAAGCAACCCGCCATACAGCAATCCTTATTAGACGAGCAGATTACGGCGACCAGAATCAGGAGCAAACTGGCCGACTGGTATCCGCAGGTTAATTTTAACTACAACCTCCAACACAATTTTTTAGTGCAAACCGCCATCATTGGCGGCAATTCCGTCAAACTGGGCGTCAACAATACTTCCAACGGACAGTTTACCGCCTCACAAGTGATCTTTAATCGGGATGCGTTGCTGGCCAAACGTACCAAAACGGATGTATTCCTGCAAGCGCAACAAGGCACGAGTAGCGACAAAATAGACCTTGTTGTAAACGTTTCCAAAGCGTTTTACGATGTATTGTCCACCATGCAGCAAATAAAGGTGGCCGAATCAAACATCACCAGAATTGAGCGAAGTTTAAAAGACGCATTCAGCCAATACAAAGCGGGAATTGTAGATAAAATAGATTACAAAAGGGCCACAATTACCCTGAATAATACAAAAGCGGCCAAAAAAAGCAATGAAGATCTGCTGGTGGCCAAACTGGCCTTGTTAAAATCGCTGATGAATTATCCGGAAAAGGCAACTTTGCAAATTGCCTACGACAGCCTGCAAATGGAAAAAGAATTCCTGTTGGATACGCTGCAATCACCGGATTATAAATCCAGGATTGAATACAAACAACTTGAAACACAGAAAAGGCTGTTAACCAGCAATGTAGACTACAACAAATGGAGTTTCGTGCCCAGTTTGTCTGCAAACGCCGCGTACAACCTGAACTTTCAGAACAACAAGCTCGCTGAATTATATGCCCGCAATTATCCCAATTCCTACATCGGACTGACCCTTGGTTTTCCGATTTACCAGGGCGGAAGACGGAAAGCCAATATTACGGTGGCAGAATTAGAATTGCAGCGCAATGAACTGGATTTAATGTCCCTCAAAATAGCAGTAAATGCCGCTTTTGCACAAGCGCTGGCCATTTACAAGAGCAATTTGACCAATTACCGCACGCTCAAGGAAAATGTAGACCTGGCCAAAGAAGTATATGACGTGATCCAGTTACAATACCGTTCGGGGGTAAAAACCTACCTGGAAGTGATCACGTCCGAAACAGACTTGCGTACTGCACAGATCAACTATTACAACGCGTTGTACCAGTTACTCGCCAGTAAAATTGATGTACAAAAAGCCTTGGGCCAAATCAATTTTTAAAAACAATCAAACGAGAATACCTTTAAATCATAAATATGTCCATCTGTAAAACAATTACCCTTTCCAGTTTCGGCCTCATTTTACTGCTTTCGGCTTGTAGTGAAAAAAAGGCGGGGCCTCCTCCGGCTCAACCGGTGGCGCAGGTTACCGTGGAACCGGTCAAATCCATAAAAGCCGTTTACTACGATGAATATCCTGCTACCGTGACCGCTTTGAATCAGGTGGAATTGCGTCCTCAGGTAAGCGGATTTATTACCGGGGTTTACTTCAAGGACGGTCAGCGGGTAAAAAAAGGTCAGTTGTTATACGCTATCGACGATCAGTTATATGCCGCCAATTACCAGCAGGCAGCCGCTAATCTTCAGGTACAACAAGCCAACCTCAACAAAGCGCAAAAGGACGCCAACCGCTACCACGACCTTGACAAACAAGACGCCATTGCCAAACAATTGGTGGACAATGCCGATGCCGCACTGGAAGTCACCAAAAAACAGGTGGACGCTGCCAATGCCAACCTCCAGGCCGTTCAAACCAATGTAAAATATACGAAAGTGTACGCGCCGTTTAATGGGGTCATCGGGATTTCGGCGGTTAAAACTGGAACGGCTGTGACGGCTGGACAATCCATCCTAAACACCATTTCCTCCGATCAGGAACTTGCAGTCGATTTTAATGTCGATCAAAAAGAGATTTACCGTTTTACGACGCTGTTAAATGGGAAAAAGCCTTTGAAGGATTCCACTTTCACCCTTGCATTTGGGGCAGATGTGTACCCGTATCCCGGCAAAATTGCCCTGCTCGACCGGGCTGTAAACCCGCAAACCGGAACCATCAAAGCGCGTCTGGTTTTCCCCAACCACAAAAACCTGCTGATTACTGGCATGAATGGAACGGTAAGGGTACGCAATAACGCAAACCAAAATTCCATCATGATCCCCTCCAAAGCAGTTACAGAACAATTAGGCGAATACTTTGTGTATGTACCCAACGACAGCAGCAAGGTATCGCAGCGCAAGGTGATGTTAGGTAAAACATTGGGCAAAGATATTATTGTGAATCAAGGCCTCGCAGAAGGCGATAAAGTTGTGGTGGAAGGCGTGCAAAACCTGCGGGAAGGCGCAGCGATCCGGGTCGGCGCGCCGCCAGCAGCTGCAGCGCCTAAAAAACAGTAAATTTTATGGTTAGTACCGCCCCGTTCTAAACGCTGTACTACCGCTCAACGCAAATCCAACATGATTGCAGATACTTTTATAAAACGGCCCGTCACGGCCATTGTCATATCCATCGTTATTGTACTGGTCGGGCTGATAGCCATGCTAAACCTCCCGATCGCACAATACCCCGACATCACCCCGCCAACGGTGACCATCACCGGTAATTTTACGGGCGCTGATGCGCAAACGGTGGAACAAACCACCACCACCGCCATCGAAACGCAAGTGAACGGTACGCCAGGCATGACGTATATGTCGAGCAACAGTACTGCCAGCGGACAAAGTGCAATCAACGTCAATTTTGACATCGGGACGGACATCAACAATGCCACGGTGGAAGTGCAAAATCGGGTAAATATTGCACAACCAAGTTTGCCCGATGCCGTTAAGCGCCTGGGGTTAACGGTGCGCAAACGGAATCCGAGTATTATGGTCGCGCTGGCTTTCTATTCGCCCAATGGTACACATGATGTCAACTTTATCGGCAATTATGCCAATATTTATGTAAAAGATGCACTTCAGCGGGTAAAGGGTGTGGGTGATATCGTTTCCCGCGCTGACGATTTCGGTATGCGGATCTGGATGAATCCGGAAAAATTAGCGAACCTGGGTTTGACCACGACCGATATTCTGGCCGCTTTGCAAGAACAAAATCTTCAGGTAGCCGCCGGAACTGTGGGCGGGAATCCACAGCCCACTGAACAAGCATTCGAATATAGCGTGCTGACCAACAGCCGGATCAACAGCAAAGAACAGTTTGAAGATATCATCGTGCGTACCGTGCCTGCTACCGGAACAGTTGTTTATTTGAAAGATGTGGCAAGGGTAGAATTGGGCAAATTTGACTACGCCACCAACGCATTTGTAAACGGAAAACCGGCAGCCTTCGTACTGATTTATCAGGCGCCGGGCGCAAACGCTTTATCCACTTTTGAAGGCATCAACAAGGCGCTGACAGAACTTAAAAAGAGTTTTCCCAAAGACATTGATTACGTGATGCCGCTGGAAACGGTGACCGTGGTAAAAGTTTCGATGCAGGAAGTGCTGCAAACCTTATTTATCGCCCTGCTGCTGGTCATCCTGGTCGTTTTTCTGTTTCTGCAAAGCTGGCGGGCTACCCTGATCCCGGTGCTGGCCATTCCGGTTTCCCTGATCGGTACCTTTATTTTCTTTATCCCGTTTGGGTTTACCATCAACACCCTTACGCTGTTTGCGTTTGTGCTTGCCATCGGGATTGTGGTGGATGATGCGATTGTGGTCGTAGAAGCCGTGCAGCACTACATCGACCATGAAAAAATATCGGCTAAAGAAGCCACCCGAAAAGCCATGTCGGATATTTCCGGCCCGGTAATCGCCATTGCGTTGATCCTGGCGGCCGTGTTTGTGCCGGTCGGATTTATACCCGGTATTGTTGGCCGTTTGTACCAACAATTCGCGCTCACCATCGCCGTTTCCGTGATTATTTCGGCATTCGTGGCCTTGTCGCTGACACCTGCATTGTGCTCCATCATGCTCAAGCCTGCAAAAGGCGAAGGCGAGCGAAAGAATATCCTGGAAAAATTCTTCGCCTGGTTCAATAAAGGTTTTGGTAAAATGAACGGAGCGTATACCAAAAGTGTAGGTAAATGGATAAAGGCTACCCCGGTCGTTTTGGTCATGCTGATTTGTTTGTTTGTAGGCTTGTTCGTCATGTTCCAGAAAAAACCCACCGGATTTATACCCTCCGAAGATGAAGGCCGCCTGTACGTCACCTACGAAATGCAGGAAGGCGCTTCCACCACACGCAGCAAGGAAATGCTTGTAAAAATACAGGAACGTTTGCGCTCGATTCCGGGTGTTAAAACGGTCGGCGGACTGGCGGGATTGAACATTATCAGCTTTTCCAACAAATCCAACGTGGGCACAATTTTCGTGTTGCTGGAGCCTTGGGAAGACCGAACAACGGCTGAACTTCAGGCAAAAAGCATCATGCTCCAGATTCAAAAAAGCACAGCCGATATCAAAGAAGCCCGGATTCTTGTGAACAGTCCGCCCGCAATACCGGGCCTTGGGGCCACGGCCGGATTTACGTTTGAATTGCAACAAACCACCAGCACCGACGACATTAAAGGATTTGAAGCTGTATCCAAAAAATTCCTCGGCGCCTTGAACCAACGGCCAGAAATTGGTCGGGCCTTTACCTTTTTCACTGCCCGTACCCCAAGTTACCAAGTGGATGTGGACAAAGAAAAAGCCAAAAAACTCGGCATTTCTGTGGCGGATGTGTATGCCTCCATGTCGACCCTTTTGGGCAGCAGTTATGTCAACGATTTTAACTTATACGGTCGGAATTTCCGTGTTATTGCCCAAGCCGACAGCAGCTATCGCGCCTCCATTGGCGAACTAAACAAATATTACGTCCGCAACAGTCAGGGCGGCATGGTACCGATCGGTTCATTGGTAAGCACCAAGGTAGTCGAAAGCCCATCCCTGATTTCGCACTACAATATTTACCGCTCCATCGAGATCAACGGCGTGCCGAAAGAGGGGTTTAGCAGCGGCCAGGCCATCCAGGCGCTGAAAGAAGTGGCCGCCCTGACCTTGCCGAAAGGATACAGTTACGAATTTTCGGGTTTGAGTCGGGAGGAAGTCTCGGCCGGCAGCAGTTCGCTGATGATCTTCGGCATTTCCATCATTTTTGTATTTCTGTTCCTGGCCGCCTTGTATGAAAGTTGGTCGGTACCATTTTCCGTGTTGTTTGCGGTGCCCATCGGGGCCTTTGGTTCTATCCTGACCTTAACCCTGATTCCGAGCCTCAGCAACAACATTTATGCCCAGATTGGCTTGATTACCCTCATTGGTTTGGCCGCGAAAAACGCCATCCTGATTGTGGAATTCGCCAAGGAGCGGGTGGATCGTGGCATGGACATCGTAACCGCGACCCTCCAGGCGGTTGACCTGCGTTTGCGACCAATCGTTATGACCTCCTTGGCTTTTATCTTGGGCGTATTGCCCCTGGCTTTTGCCAGTGGCGCAGCGGCGGAATCGCGCAGAACAATCGGCTGGACCGTTTTTGGCGGGATGTTGGCGGCTACGACCTTGGCGATATTTGTGGTACCGGTGTTGTATGCGGTGATCACAAGGATCGCTTACGGGGATAAATTGCCAGGAACGAACCTGGCAAAAAAGGAATCGGATGAATAGCAACAGCAACTCATTTAAATGCGCATGCAATTGGTATTAAATCCTCAACATAATTTGCTCAAAACCAAATTGCAGCGGAATGTCGTTACAATTTTATAATATCCCTACCTTGGCAAAAATTTAAACACAACATCATGCCAACAACAAAAATTACAGTAAACAACAACGGATCGCTTAAAGTGGAAGGCGATTTTGAAATTGTAGACCCTCAAGGCAATGTTTATGGACTGCAAGGTCGCACCTCGTTGGGTCTGTGCCGTTGCGGTTTGTCTAAAAACAAACCTTTTTGCGATGGCGCGCACAATGGCCATCTGGACCATGAGGCCGTAGCGTTTGATTTGCCTCCTAAAAAGGTGTAAGCGTAATCGGCTTAATTGCCGTGTTCTGATGATTCAGCCTATCGCCATCAACCAAAGCGTCAGTGAAGAGGTGTCATCTCCGACCAAAGGAGGAGGTGACATCTCGAAACGAAGATAACGTGAGCGCTTCTGTTCAGAGATTTAGAGATATAGAAACGAAGATTCCGTGAGTGCTACCGTTCAGAGATGTCACCTTCTCGTGCCTCGAAGATGACACCTCTTCACTTACATCTACAACATTAAGCTAATGTCACCCCGATAAACCCGCGATCTTAACTTTTTATATAACGAAATACCGAACACCTTGACTTCCGCCACCATCATTGAACAAACTAACCAATGGGTCAATTCCGTGGTCATCGGCTGCAATTTCTGCCCGTTTGCAGCAAAGTCGGTTCTGCAAAAAAGGATCCGGTACGAAGTATTTCTAGGTGAAACCTTGGACGATGCCTTAGCAAGCGTCGTAAAGGAATTGGAATATCTGGACGAAAACGAGGAAATTGAAACAACCCTGCTCATTTTCCCTAAGCATTTCGAAGACTTTATGGCCTACCTTGATCTCGCCGAAACGGCCGAAGACATGTCGATAGATGAAGGCTACGAAGGTATTTACCAAATCGCCAGTTTCCACCCCGACTATTGCTTTGACGGCGCTACAGACGATGATCCCGCGAATTACACCAACCGCTCTCCTTATCCGATGTTGCATATCCTGCGCGAGGACACGCTTACCAAGGTATTGGATCATTATATTGATCCGGAAGGAATACCGGAGCGGAATATTGCGTTTGCGAAGGAGAAAGGGTTGGAGTATATGAAGGGGTTGTTGGCGAGTTGTATGGAATAACCCTCGTAAAGTTCATCCACCACCACTTTTTGCCGCTGTTGGCGTCCTCGCCAAAAGCAACGGCAAAGTGAGCACTCCATCCAAATCACTCATTTCACCGCTTCTTGCTGGTGCTCACAACCACGGCGAAAAATGCCCACTTACCTCGCCAAAGAACCTTATATTTGCAGGTAAATAGCGAAATATATGACTGTAACAATCGAAACATCGGGAATTCAAGAGGTTGAGCAACTGCTCATCTTGCTTAAAACCTTGAATATAAAAAATATAAAAATCCAATCTTTGCCATCGGTGCATCAGCCTTCGATCACACTTGGAGACAAAAAGACTGACCCAAAGCAACTTTTCGGTATCTGGAAGGACAATCCGAGATCAATTGAGCAAATACGGTCATCGGCGCAACGGCAATAATTTACCAAATACCGCTTTACGCATATAATATTCGAGATTTTGACTTTTTACCGGGCATAATTCTGTATCAGCCAGTGTAATACAAAACAGCGGACAATCTCGGGCTGTCAATAGATCATAAACATTGTACCTTACTGCCGAAGGCTAATGCTAGGCATATCCCTCGTAAAGTTCATTCACCACCACTTAAAAACACCCACCTTGGAAATAGGAATCGACAGTTTCGCCGCAAATTTTGAGGCCACTGATACAAATTTAAACAGCCAGGACGCCCTGGCGCTGCTCTTAGACCGCATTGAGTTTGCCGATAAAATGGGCCTTGATGTCTTCGGCATCGGCGAGCACCACCGCAAAGAATTTTTAGACTCCGCGCCAACCATGATTTTGGCGGCTGCGGCAGCGCGCACCAAACGCATCCGGCTCACAAGCGCCGTGACGGTGCTCAGTGCGGATGACCCCGTGCGGGTTTTCCAAAACTTTGCCACCCTCGATTTATTGTCAAAAGGCCGGGCCGAAATCGTGGCCGGCCGTGGCTCCTTTATCGACGCATATCCCTTGTTCGGCTTGAACCTGAACGATTATGACGCCCTTTTTTCAGAAAAATTGAAACTGTTGCTAAAAATCCGCGACAACGAAATCATAAACTGGAGCGGAAGGTTCCGTCCGGCGCTGCATGACCAGGCCGTGTATCCAAGGCCGGTACAACAAAAATTACCGATTTGGCTGGGTGTAGGCGGCACACCAGAATCATTTATTCGGGCAGGTGTACTGGGGCTTCCCTTGATGGTGGCGATTATCGGCGGCGAAACGCATCGCTTCGCCCCCTTGGTGGAACTCTACCGCGAGGCGGGTAAACGCGCAGGACACGCGCCCGAAAGCCTGATCGTAGGGATGCACGCCTTCGGTTATGTGGCCGAAACCACGCAACAGGCGATGGATGAAATGTACGAAGGATATAAAGTTGCCATGTCGGGCCAAATCGCCAAAGAACGCAATTTTCCGCCGGTAACCAGGCCGCGTTTTGATGCGCAGGCCGGTCCATTGGGCGCATTTATGGTGGGCAACCCCGAAGAAGTTGCCGAAAAAATCATCCGACACAGCGAAGCCTTGGGCGGCCTTTCAAGGGTTTCTTTTCAAATGGATACGGCGAGTCTGATACATGATAAACTCATGCAATCCATCGAACTGATTGGTTCAAAGGTGATTCCGTTGGTGAAAGAGAAATTAGGATAATACTGAAGTTTCCGGAAGACAATCCATTGCGTTAGATTTGCATTTCGCAATACCTCTACCCTATCTTCTATTCAATTTCAAACACATGAAACAGTTCTTCCCTTTTTCAAAAACGCCCTTCCTCGCGTTATTTTGCTTGTGTATTTGCCTGAACAACAACATAAACGCGCAAGGAAACACCAAATCGGTGGAACATAAATGGTGGAAAGAACAGGTGGTGTACCAAATCTATCCGCGTTCGTTTAAAGATT
>JBAXTB010000129.1:0-14295 GCA_037130425.1 Bacteroidota bacterium | reverse complement strand
CAAGGTTGATCATTTTCCCGACGTTGGCAAAATGATGCTTGACTTCTTCTCCGGCACCTTCACAAGCAATTTTTGCCTTCCCAATTGTATTCAGGAAATTATCCCATTTAGCGTATCCCAAAATCAATTGCAGTTCCCGCGCGCTCCATAGCCGTCAGGCTAAGGAAAAAACTTCGTAAATTCTCTTTGGATTCCGCTCCGTCGTTGTTGTTGGCGAGGACGCCAACAACGGAAAAGCATTGATTATCACGTATTTTTAAGCAAAAAGTAATCGCCTGTTCCGTTGTTGGCGTCCTCGCCAACAACAACGGCGGAGCTCAATTTAAGGTAAAATCATTCAATTATGGCTTAGCCTGTCGGCTATGCCGCGCGCTCCAGCATTCCATTCCTTCATACTGGTAACAAGCTTCTTCAAACTTCTGAAAAAGCTCAATAATAAGTTCTTTTTTCATAGAAAATATTTTGTTTTTTATTTTAGGCTACAAAAATACAAATTGTTTTTATTTGCCCAGCCTGCCACATAAATTTTTATACAAACCAGCTATATTTTTACCTTTTTACGCCAAAGCACTAGGTTTTCGGCAATTGTATTTGAACGGGCAAGATATTTTGCACAAAACCTATTGAAGCGCAATATATCTTTGCCTCAACCCTGCAAATGCACACGACAACTGAACAATAATTATCTTTTGAATGGCCGAACTGAGGGATCAGCACTACATCGAGGCAATTAAAACAGGCGACCGGGTGGTGCTGCAAACAATCTATCAAACGATGATGCCTTCGCTGCTCCGGCTCATTAAGCCGACGGGTGGCTCAATAGATGACGCCAAAGACCTTTTTCAAGATGCTATTGTCTTGATTTTCAAAAAGATACAACAACCGGACTTTACACTCACCAGTGCCTTTTCCACCTACTTTTACGGGATTTGCCGCAACATTTGGGCCAATCAATTGAAAAAAAAATCCTCCGGGCATGTCACATTGGAGGAGGATACGAAATATAATGTTGTAACGGATGGTGATTGGCACGATCTGGAAGAACAAACAACCCGAACCCGTATTTTTTACCGCGCGTTTCGTCAGTTGGGCCAGGATTGTCAACAGTTGCTCCAGTTGTTTTTTCAACAAAAAACAATGGAAGAAATTATGCAGGAAATGCAATTGGGCAGTTATGATTACGCCCGTCGCCGCAAATACCTGTGCAAAGGAAAACTTACAGAACTTATGAAAAATGACCCGGCTTATCAGGAATTAAGTCGGTAACAAATATGATGAACAAGCAACAAGATATTGAATTGATTGAACAATACCTTGACAATCAATTAAATGAATCCGATTTAACATCTTTTGAAGCCAGACTTGCCAATGATGCCGAATTGCGCGCATCCCTGGATTTGCAACGTCATGTCCAGGCGGAACTGGCAAATGCAGCCCAAATTAAGTTGCTGCATACTTTACACGATGTTGTGCAAACACCTTTTGATCCAATTCCGGAAAAAGAAGCGGCTTCTAAGTCTTATATTGCTTGGTGGATGATCGGAATAATAACCCTTTTCGTTGTCGGTTATCTAATTTATACGGCTTTGCAACCCGCTGCGTCGCCAGGGCAATCGCAGCCGCCGGTGCTTCCTAAAACAGATGTGCAGCCAGCGGAACAAACACCGGCTCAAACGCCAAAATCAGAAAAGCCGGCACAGGTTCCCAAGACAACAGAACCTATTGCAGCCCTCAATCCCGCTGATTTTCAAGCAAATAGAACTTTAGATCCCCTCATCGGCAGCCAAGTGCGCGGTGGCGGCGCCATTGAAGCGTCCTTTACGCAACCTGCTAAACCGCTTAACCTGACTTCCCAAAATGGCCGTATCCGTTTCCTTGTAAACGGCATTGCAAGCGCCGATGAGCAGCCTGAAAAAGACGCCCTGCAACTCCTGCTTTTCAGCAACCGGGATGCCGATTTTTTGAATAACAAACCGATTCAAAAATTCCCGCTTGCGCTCGTACATGCGGGAGAGTCCTATAATTTTAGTAAAAAGATTGACCAAAACCTGAAACCCGGGTTGTATTATTTGGTTTTGGTTGAGAAGGATTTGAATGAGCCGTTGGCGGTTCAGAAGATTAGGGTGAATCGCTCGAATTGAAACATCAAATGGCCTCATCACCCAACGTGTTTGTTGTAAAAATGGGTAAACACCCTTACATTTGCGAACATACACTCCGCCGCAATAGGTATTGTTCGAACTATCCTGGCTATACAAGTCTAATTGGACAAAACCTATTGCTTTGGCGTATAAAAAAGCAACAATGGTAGCCGATTTAATTATTTCCGGGCAAATTCTCGAGCAAGCGCAGTTTAGTCCTGCTGAATTGCGGCTTGAAATTGCCGTATACCTGTATGCAAAGGAACGCCTCAGTATGGGGCAGGCACAGCGCTTGGCCGGTATTGATCGTATTGCTTTTCAGAAGGAACTATCTCAACGCGGTGTGTTTATCCAATACGATGTAGATGATTTGCACGAAGACTTGTTGAATTTAGGGCTTAGTGAAAAATGATTATAATAAGCGATACCTCTATTATAACGAATCTTATACAAGTTAGTAAAATTGATATTTTACCTGCTGTATTTGGTCAGATAATAATCCCGGAGGCCGTTTTTAAAGAATTGTCAATCCTGGATGACCAACTCAGGGTAATGGGTTCCCTCCAATGGTTAGAGGTTCGGGCTGTAAATAATGCAACTTTAGTATCGGAACTTTGCCAAACCCTAGATGTCGGAGAGGCGGAGGCTATTGTTTTGGCTTTGGAGTCTCATGCTGATTATTTGCTAATGGATGAGCGAAAAGGGAGAGGAAAAGCAAAAGAATTGGGAATTCCTGTAACTGTGCTTCTGGGTGTTCTGCTAAAGGCCAAAGTGATAGGCGTGCTACCGGCGGTTAGACCGGTCATGGATGAACTTATCTCTGTGAATGGATTTCATATACACCGCAACGTTTATGACGAAGTGATTCGGTTGGCTCAAGAATAGGCAAGCATTGCAAAACAAAGTTGGTCATTGCAGTTACCGACCTTGACTCGATGTAAATCCCTTTAGTTTACAAAACGAAAATTATTCGCCTATCATGTCAGAAGAAGAGATAATCGCTGGCCACGAAGACGGGAACATTTTCAACAGACTGAAATCCGGGCAACCCGTCCGCCTGCACGATCCCGAATACCCAAAAATCCAGGCAATCGTCGACCGCACGATCCGCTTGTCTCCGCAATTGAATACGGCTACCTCCATTGACCAAATACGCGATTGCCTGAGCGACCTCATCGGCTCCACCATAGATGCAAGCACCGTCGTATTTGCGCCATTTCACACCAACTTCGGCAGGTTCATTCGCCTTGGGAAAAATGTGTTTATCAACCACGCCTGTTCATTTTTAGACATGGGCGGAATTACCATTGAAGATGATGTGTTAATCGGGCCAAAGGTCAACCTCATTACCGAAAACCATCCTTTGGATCCCGACGACCGGCGGGCGCTTGTCGCCAAACCCATTGTGATCCGCCGAAAAGCATGGCTTGGAGCGGCCGTTACGGTACTTCCAGGCGTGACCATCGGCGAAAACGCGGTCGTGGCAGCCGGTGCGGCTGTTACCGCCGATGTTCCTGCCAATACGGTGGTAGGCGGAGTTCCGGCAAAATTTATCAAATCAATTTGATTGAACAGTCATGGAAATCACAAGAGTAGGTTCAAAACCATCCTTTAAGGGGCCGGAGGATTGGTTCACCGGCAATGTGCGCGTAGATCCATTGTTTGACCCAAATGACGCAAGACGCGCTGCTGCGGCCAATGTCACATTTGAACCGGGCGCAAGAACGGCCTGGCACACACACCCGCTCGGCCAAACACTCATCATAACCTCCGGCTGCGGCTGGGTGCAGCGGGAAGGCGGCGCCGTTGAGGCCGTTTATCCCGGTGATATCGTATGGTTTGAACCTAATGAAAAACACTGGCATGGCGCTACGGCAACCAATGGGATGACCCATATTGCAATCCAGGAAAATTTAAACGGTAAGGTTGTGGATTGGATGGAAAAAGTGAGCGAGGAGGAGTATCGGAAGTAAGTTGGCCAAAGCGCCTTGTCCAGCGTCCGAATATCAACACGATTGTTTATGGCTAATTGTCTAATGTCAGCCATATCTTTCTCATTCAGTTCTCCATTTTTTTAATCGGGCGTGATAGTCCGAGTTTGGTTGTCTACTTCCTTTCTCCATTACTAGGAATTCTAATTTTTCGGCCGCTTCTAAGGGTGAAACCAAATTCATTGAAACAAATTCGTCAAAAAGCCAGAGCAAACCACGTACATCAATACCAAAATTCCCAGATGTTCGACGAACTAATCCATCTCCGGATACAATTACTCCGTTTTCTCGAACAGCAAGGCAAATAACCGAACGGTCGGGCAATGACAAGCCCATTGGAAGCGTTAATTCCATGATTTCCTCAAGGGAAACTTCTCGGATTTCTAGGGTATTTGAGATTACAAGTACTTGCAAATCAACTTGCTGTTCATAGTTTAATTCATCAGCAACAAGTTGCGTAGTTACAATAGGCAAGCCCAGACGGGGCATCAATTTCAATAAACCAGCGTAATACAGGTCAATAAAAATATTGGCATCGGTGACAAAAATGGTCATTTGGCGATTTTGGAGAGTTCATCCCGAAATTCGGCCAGTGGTATACCACGGAGTTCGGAAGCTTTTGAAATAGATATTAACTCTTCAGCGAGGGCGCGATAAAGTAGTTGTTCGAATCTAAATGGTTTTTCAATGCTTGGGCAATCGCCAGGCTCATTTTTTGCTCCATAAGTTCGATTGATCATGGCAAAAAAGGTCTTTAAATCATAGTCGCTGATACGGTCAAAACGCCGCAAGCGCATCAAAATGGCTCGAATCGATATGCCATAGGTTTGTTTCACATTAATGAGTTCCTGGAGATAAATGCGGTTTCGGTGCATGCTGCCAAAGTGCTCATTTATGCGACTTTCGGGCAACAAAAAGGCTCCTGCAAAGGAATGACAAAGTCTTTCTTCTTGCCTTTCTTCGCAATCTTCGATTTTTAAAATAAGGTGTGCCAATTCGTGTAGTGCAGTAAAACGCAAGCGGTCATGCTTAGGTTTTTCACCTTCGATAGCCGATTCAATCAGTTTTTTGTTGACGACAATCACCGGAAGATTGTCTTCGATTATAGTTGAAACCCCATCAAATTCGAGTAGTTCGTCTATCACAATCACTTTTATTCCGATAGATTCGAGCATTTCCAGCACATTGTAAATGGGGTCGGAGCCTAGGGAAAACGCATCCCGAAATGCTTGGGCTGCGGCTTCCGCTTCTTCTTCAGACGAGACACCCGGGTGTTTTAATGGGTTTTTAAAGGACTGTTGCGCATTCAGGATTTCCTCCAATTCAAAATATTTTTCCAGCGAATCGCGTACTTTTTCGGTGAAAGCATCTTGCCATTTTTGACCCAATTTGCTCCGTTTCCGGAATTTAAACTCGCCCAAAGGCAAAAAGTGTTCGCGCAAAAAATAGTCGGGACGGACATTCAATGCCTTCGACAATTCGCGCAGCACGTCGAGGCTGGGGTTGCGGGCGCCGCTTTCATATTGTTGTAAGGCTTGTTTGCTCACCATATTGTCCATTTTGGACGCGAGCAACTCTAAGGTTAGCCCATTCATTACGCGGGCAGATTTAAGACGGAGTGCAAGATTTGACATCGGGATCAGTTCTTTTCATGATATTCTACTACAAAAGTAACGACTTATCTGCTTGTTGTAGTTTTTTTTATGAAATAAATTTGAACTGTCAACAAAAATTCCTTGTTCCTCGGGGCGACAGCTGCGCCGTGCAAGGCGCTGGAAATGATCGCGCTACGCGCTTGGTGAATACCCAGGCCGAAGCCATCCAGATTGCTCGCGAGCATGCCAGCAACCAAGGCTCGGAACTCCGCATCCATCGGCCGAATGGCCAGATCCGTGAAGGCCGGAGTTATGGGAACGATCCCTACCCGCCAAAAGGGTGAGATTTGACGGGCTGCCGATGGATTTCGGCGGCCCGTTTTTATGTTAGCAAGGTTAGTGCGTCCAAGTCAATTCGCTACGCAGTGCGGAGCTAATTGGATATGTCTGAAAAAATTGACGATAATTTTCATGTTCTCTATAATACCTTCGTTTATGCCACTTCCCCCAACCGTTCTTTCACAACCGCTACCATGAAAGCGCGAACATCATTAGAGCGCTGCACCAAGTCATAAGGCAGTCGGATAATGAAATTATGTCGGCCTTTATCATCAACCCATTCGTCTTCTTCCTGGTCGTTTTCGTCTTGGGTACACAGAAACGTAATGCCAACATTGGGCCAATGCGGGAATTGCGCGGCGACGTATTGCGTATCTACCTTATCAGCAATTTCTTGTTCGACGATTTTTACTACGATCATGGTTTGGCAATTTCGGTCAAAGTTAATATCTGGTTTGAAAAATTGCAAATGTTACTTTAAAACCGGGTTGTATGGCGGTCGCAACAATCTGTCAATTTCCAGTCTTGCAAGGTTTTCGGGTAGTAACGGGTAGGAAAAAAGTTTGCGTTGTTCTTCCTGCAAACATTCTGTCATACTGCCTTTAAACTGAATAATGTACAAAACTCCGTTGTCTTGCAAAAATTCTGTTGTATATCGTCCCCGTTCACCTTTAGTTGTAACGCCATATTTCCAAACTTCCCCGGTATGCAGATAATATAAAGCCCGGTTACTGTGCAACCATGGATACCAACCATCAGTCATTGCAACTAAGGCGTATTGTTCCGCTTCCTCCAGTTCGTCCAATTTCTTTTTTAACTGTTGTTGATGTTTGGCAGTCAGGCGTGGTTCGCCGTTAAAATATTCGATAACATCGCTCCATTTGAGCGCACAAATGATCAACATCAAAGCACTGATAAAAAGTAAAAGGAAAGAACTTTTCTTTTTGGGTTTGGGTAATTGTTTTATTGGTTGCGGTAATTCAGCGCCCATAATGCTGTTGTTTGCATTTTTTTAATTTAACTATGCTTATTTGTTATAAATAACTGCGAAAAGGTAATAAAAAAGGTTATTACCCGCAAGTGGTAATAACCTTTTAGCATAAAAGTGGAGCTGGCGGGATTGTTATTTTGCCAAATGTAAACATATAGTGTTATAAAATTACGCTAATTTGTTAATTTTTGGCTGTTTTAGTTAAATTTCGTGTTGTATTGAATTTTGAAAAGTACAAACAAAAGTACAATCAAACAGATTGTGTATATGTTTGTGCTATCAAAATCAAAAAAGACATGCCTAAGATTATCGGATTTCCCAAAGTACGTTTCAACCTCTTTGATTGGAACACCAACCAGGAAACATATATTATCCTATATTATCAGTATCGAAAAGGTGAACGCCTTAAATTTTCGACAGGCTGGAAAATCAAGCCGAGCGACTGGGACGGCCGGAAACAACGTGCCAGGCAGTCTAAACGTTTTGAGGATAGTGTTTATCTGAATAGCCATCTAAATAAGTTAGAGCAACTTTGTACAGACATATTTTTAGAGAACAAAAAAGGCAATATTTCCGTCGAGGATTTCCGGCAGGAACTTAAAGTTCGTTTAGGTGAACCTGAAAGGGAAGCAGAAGAAACAGAGGAGCCAGAGATTCAACACATTGATTTTCTTGATTTTATAGAACAGTATTACCAGGAGCGCAAAGGGCAACCGAACGCAAAAGCAGGTACTTTAAAGTTCATACATAAAATAAAAGTACATATACAAGATTACGCAAAAGACCGCAGGCGAAAAATTGAATTTGCGGACTTAAACGACAAGTTTTTCAGCGACTTGCGCGACTGGCTTCACAGCCCACCGCGCCTACATTCAACAAACTACGTCCAAAAGATATTCCAATATGTTAAATTGTTTGTCCGCAGGGCAGAAACAAGGGGGCTACACAATAGCCGGGCGTATCAAGATTTTAAACTACCAAAGACCCCAATAACAAAAATTGTTCTATCCTTTGAGCAATTAGAACACCTTGCACAGATCGACCTATCCGACAATCAAAGATTAGAAAAAGTCCGCGACCTTTTTTTGATCGGATCTTATACAGGGCTAAGATTCAGCGATTTTACCCGCATACAGCCGGAACACATACAAGACCACGAAGGCGAACGGCTAATACATATTACCACGCAGAAAACAGAACAATCTGTTATTATTCCCCTGCATAAAACACTTGATGAGGTTTTGAAAAAATACGGGTATAAGTCCCCGTCAATGTCTAACCAAAAGATGAACGACTACCTAAAAGAGTTAGGACAACTTGCAGGATTTACAAAGGAAATAATTGTAAACGATGCAACCGGGGGCATACACACTGAAAAGAAAGTACCCATGTGGGAAATGCTCACAACACACGTAGCCCGCCGGTCGTTTGCTACAAATTTTTATCAAAAATACCCGGAACAAATTGACCGAATAATGAAAATAACCGGCCACACTACCGAAAAAATGTTTCGTGCTTATATCGTAACGGACGCGCTTAACAGCGCTATTGATTTCGGTAAAGCAATTTCTAAACCATAATTTTTAACACGTTAAAAATCAACACAATGCAAGTTTTTGAAACTTATTACCCGCCGAACGTTCAAAGTTTTTCCTGTTTTGTTGGCGAAGCGTCCGACAGTGCGGAAACAGCCTACCACCTTTTTTTAGTTTCATTGGAAGCCATGAGAAGCGAACAGTTTAATGATTTAAACCCCGTTTTGAAAGCAGCGATAACGGGAACAATGGCAATAGCTTGCGGCGCATTGGAAACCTGTTTAGAACAGATTGAGGAAGATAAAAACAAAGCGATTAACAAACGCGCTGCAAACTCAAAATAGCTGTAAAATGGGCGCAATTCAAGTAAAAAAGAAAAAGGTATTGAAGCCGCCGGAAACAGAAAACCTAACCGTAACGGTTTACGATTTTCACAAATATGTATTTAGCCCTGAATTAAACGCAGGTATGAAGTACGCCAAAGGTGAAACCGTGACTTTCGAGCGATTGAAAGCCGATCTATTAAAGAACCAGGAAAGCCGCGAAAAATTCAGAGCCTTAGCACATGCGCTTTGTGACTTTGGCGAAACCCTACCCGATGACCACCAATAAAAAAGCCCGTGCCTACCTGGACAGTAAAAACACGGGACAATGTTCACTTTATTAAACAGTACAAATGTATGGAAAATTCACAATTTCCTAAAAACGAAGGCAAAAAGCCGATTTTAGAGACAATTAACCCACACAGCGAAAGGCACGACGATTTTAACAACAAGCGCCTATTTGATCGCTTAGAGGCCAAGCATAAACCAAAGCCATACTGGAAGCAATACCGCATTTTGTATTTGGCAGTCCTGGGAGCCTCTTTCTTGTTTCACGTCCTTAGCGCTTGCACCGCCGCCGCCCTGATTTATTTCTTTCTCTTTGGACTGACTGGCAGCGTGACCGCATCCGGCGCGTTGACCCTGGCAGCGCTGGCAGTGCTGGAGTTTACAAAGCGCGAGACGAGCGCAAAGTTTTTTCATACCCGCTTACAGTTCGGCAAGATGTCCAGCGGCTTATTCGCTGCCGTCCTGGGACTGTCCGTAATTAGTACGGCCGCATCGTATTTCGGCGCTGAAAAAACGGTACACCAATTCGCCAAAGGCCCGGCACTGATGAACGCAGACAGTTCTACCATGCCGTTAAAGGTACAAATTGCCGATCTTGACAAGCAGATAGGGGATGCCAAAAAAATGAAATGGAAAGGCAAATTAACGGTACAAGGCCAAAATACACTTGCGTCATTGACGGCGGCAAAGGCCGATCTATTGACCGAACAAAACAGGCAACAAAAGCGCATCGACAGCAAAAACGACACGGCAGAAACGGAACACAAAACCACCACCAACACCAACGCCGGACAGTTTGCCGCGTTTACCCTGCTATCTGAAATCCTGCTAATTTTCTGCCTGTTCTATATTCAATATTACGACTTCCGAAGCTTCGCCGAATATGCGCACGCACACGCAGAGGAGCAACCCGAACCGGCAGCCGAACCGATGACAGCGAAGCCCGCCGCGCCGAATGTTCGGCAAAATGCGCCGCCGGCATTTCAGCATAACGGTAACAGTTTACCTACAAATGAACGGCAACCAATTGGCTTTGCCTACGCAAACCGTAACGCGCCCGCATACGCGCCCGCGCGGACGCAAAACGTAGATACGCAAAACGTAATAACGCAAACCGTAGCGGAACAAACCCGCGTCTGTGAGCATTGCGGAACGGCGTATGTGTACGGCCACCGTCGGCAAAAGTTTTGCACCGATCAATGCCGTATTGATGCCTGGCAAAATCGAACCGGACGCAAAATAAAGCGAACGGGCGCCGCGCCGATAGGCTAATACTATCACTGGCACAATCGACAAGGCAAGGCTTGAAATTTTCAGGCTTTCGCCTTGCTCAAATTTCCAGATACTACAATTTTATTCACCTCTTTGTGATTAATATGTAAAACATTGATTATCAGCAATTTATGATTTTTTTTAAGAGGAACCTTTTGGGGCCTCTGTGTGAGTATCCGGGCGCGGATTAGCAAATCGACAGTTAACATATTGGTTTTTTGAGGATATATGTACATATAATTAATCTGTAATAGATTGATTATCATATATTTGTGTCTGAATAGTGCAAAACAAACCCGTCTTTTTCTATATACTTTAGTTACAAGACAGCGGTAAAAGTGTATAGAAGTTCTCGCCTTTTTCTGCACACTTTGGTGGCAAGTCGGGAGTAAAGTATGCAGATTAGGGAATCGACAGTTAACGTATTGGGGGCCTTTAGAATAGTCAACATATTACACATATATTACATACGAAAATGATACATATTCAATTGTTTGATTATCAATGATTCACGCACGTCCTACTCAGATGTTTCACTAACCCCCAACTTTGCAGCATCAAATCACACACAAAAAGACAATGCCTATCAAACGGCACAACATTAAAAAAAAATACTGTTATGGAAAACGGAAAAATGTTGGTCACAATGACCGAAAAAGACCTAAAAACGATTGTGTTACAATGCGTTGAACAAGCTTTACAACAGACACAAAGTAAGGAGAACGAAACACAGTACATCAATAAAATGCAAGCCGCTTCAATTCTTGCTGTTTCTCGTTCAACGGTTGAAAATTTAGCCCGTGCCGGAAGTATTAAACGCCATTACATCGGGAAAAAGGCCGTGCGTTACGAACGGAAGGAAGTTCTTGAATTAGCCCAAAACGGTGTTTATTATAAATACCAGAGGAATACAGTTAAAAAATAATAATACAACAAAAAAAACGCGCAATCGAAGGAGCGACGTGCGGTTAAAAAATCAAATATCATGGGGCAAATATACGATACCGCAGGAAACCCGGCAAGCGATAGTTTTTTGAACAACCCGCAAAACTTCAAACTACCCTTTAATGTGATTGAATACCGAGCATTTAACCGCGAAGTATTCGCCAAATATGAGGCCCTGGTTAAGGGTAAATTTGCGTACTACGATCGTATCAAAAACGACCTGACGAAAGCAGAAGCCACCGAAAAAATGCGCCTGGAACTTGATGTCATGCTTTCAATTATCGAAGTGGTTGAAGATGCCGAACGAGGGTATATTTCCGCATGGGCAACAATCCGCGATACATGGCAAGCGGAATTAGTAAGCGAAAAACGCCGCGCACAGGAAAACTTCAAACTGTTTTTAGCCGCTGCCGATGGTGAAAAAATGTTTCTGGATATGGCGGTTAACTCGCTTTGCTCACCTTCAAAACAGGCCGAAAGATGAATACTGAAAAAATGCGCGAAAGGTTGGGCGAACCGACGGCCACAGGAGAAGCAGCACCACCCAAAAGCCCAAAAGCCATTACCAAAATTCGCAAGATCGAACAGTTTTTGGAGGATAACGCCTATGCCTTGCGGTATAATGTGGTGAAAAATGCCGTTGAATTTTCGCAAAATAAAAGCGATTGGCGCGATTTAGACGACCGTACAGCAAAGCGCATAGAAGCCGAACTTTTACACGATGGTATCAATGGTGTTGAGCGAACTTTAAACGTCGTTTTGTCAAATGCACCGGACTTCGATCCGATGGCAGAATACCTAAAAAAGCATACCTGGGACGGGCGCGACCACATTACAGCGCTTGCAAACTTTGTAGAAATGGAAGCCGACCGACGCGACTGGTTTAACCTGATGTTTAAGAAACACCTGGTTCGTCTTGTTGCTTGTGCCGTTGGCAAACTGAAGTTTAACAAACAGGCAGTAATATTTTTTGGTAAGCAGGGAGACGGCAAAAGTTCGTTTTTACGCGCACTTGTTCCGCCTGAATTGCGACCGTATTACACGGAAAACATAGAGTTCGACAATAAAGACGGCTTGATAGCATTAGCCCGGAATTATGTCATTAACCTGGACGAACTAACAAGCCTTTCCCGGCACGACATTACCAAGATCAAAGCCTTTTTGAGTTATGAAACAGTAAAGGCCAGGCTGCCATTCGACCGCCGCGAAACTAACTTACGCCGCCGCGCTACCTTCTTTGGCAGCACCAACCAGGAGGAGTTTTTAACGGACGAAACCGGAAACGTTCGCTGGCTTGTCATGCCGATCACGGGCATTAAACACGATCACGGAGGGCTAAACGGCTACGCATCCGTGAATATTAACCAAGTTTATGCACAAGCCGCCGCATTGATTGAAAGCGGTTTTGCTTACGAATTGAACGCCGAGGAAATCGCGCAAAACGAGGGCTATAATTCCGGACATCTTCGCAAGCCGCCGGAATACGAACTAATTGTTAGTCACTTTGAGCCGACCAATAATAGAGACGATTTTAAAACACCAACCAATATAGCCGATATAATTGACAACAAGTCAAGGACTAAAATTAGCCCTGTTATGATCGGGAAAGCCTTGTTAATGCTTAATAATCAATCAGTTGAAAAATGGAAGTTTGAAAAAATCAGTCAACGAGTTAACGGAATAGCCGTAAAAGGCTACCTGTTAAAAGTGATAATCGAGTAAAAAAAATCAAAATTTCCATTTTCATCTTACCACCTTACCACAAGTAAAGTAAATAATTGAAAATCAATAAGTTGTGTGTGGTAAGATGTGTGGTAAGATGTGGTAAGATGGTTTTTAAGTTACCACAAAAAAAAGTGTGGTAAGGTGGTAAGATGATTTTTGCCCTACCACACGCATCTTACCGCACTTAATTTATTGATTATTAAGTAGTTAAGTGGCTTGTGGTAAGGTGGTAACTTAAAATCGGGTTTTCAGAGTTTTTTATTTTTCTCAAAAGCAACTAAAAGCAAATATGTACAAAAAAAAGCAACACAAACCACCACCGTCGGCAAAGGCGAAGGCAAAAACAGAGGCATTACTCAACGACCTGGCAGCCCTGTTCAACACGGCCACAAAGCAGCCGAGCGCGTCACAGGACACCGCCACAGACAACGCCACCCTGGTCAGGCCATAAACAAACAATGAGGTACGACAATAAAATACGACTTCATAATGCATTAAAACAAGTTTCATAACACGGTTTATACCGTAATCTAAAATTCTTTTATCATGTCACAAGAAAAAAAATTCTTAATTCTGGGTATTCCCAATTACGCCAACCGCCGGATACTATTTGAGTTAAACCAGATGGGTATGGAAGCGCGCATTTTGAACCCGCAACAATTATTGCCTTTCGTCAATGACAAACGAGACGACAGGATATACATTCAGCGACCAGGTCACGATGAACCCAAGCGTATTTATAAAAAATCGCTTACAGCCATTGTACCGCGCATAGGCGGGAACCTTCAATTTTATTCAAAATCCGTTGAACACATTGAAAACAATATTGGTATTCCGTCAACAGCTAGTGCAGTTGGGTTGCTGAACGCTCAGGATAAAATCAGAACGATCCAAATGCTAAGCCAACACGGAATCAAAACGCCAAAAACCTTTGCGGTAAAGAAAGCCGACAATCTGGAATGGGTTGTAAAGAAGTTGGGCGGCTTTCCCGTTGTTGCTAAGCTGATATACGGAAGCCAGGGAATCGGAGTTTTCATCTTAACGGAGGCTTTAAGCGCATCCACCGCGTTAGATGCCTTTAGCAGCCAGGGACATCAGGGTAAACGCATCAAAATTTCATCGTTTTTTCTCGATATCGATCTGACATAGC
>JBAXTB010000128.1:0-14310 GCA_037130425.1 Bacteroidota bacterium | reverse complement strand
GTGGCCTTAGCCGCGCTGAACGAGATCGGCGGTTATGTAAACAAAATTGCCAACCAACAACTCGACGCCCGCGAGGTATCGCCCTGGGTGCTGGAACGCCTGAAAACGGTGTTCAACGCCTTTATTTTTGATATTTTCGGTCTCCAGGAAGAAAACAACGAAGCCGATGGCACCGTGGACGGTCTGATGAACCTGATTTTAGACATTCGTGCGCAGGCCCGCGCGCAAAAGGATTTCGCGACGAGCGATAAAATCCGGTCGGGACTGACGGAGGTTGGGATACAGGTGAAGGATGGGAAAGAAGGGGTGAGTTGGGTGAAGGGGTAGTTGCTGGGTTTACTTAAGTTTTCTATTAAAAAGCAGATGCTTGTTGGAGGGGCATCTACTTTTTTAATGGAAAACTTGGCGTTTCTATATTCTGCCGCAGGGCCTTCGCTTCCCGGAAAAACACCAAGTAAGGCAAAAAAGATAGAGGAACGGTATGGATGAGGGGAAAGTCTCCGTAATATTTTCAGATTTTTGGTGTAACTTTGTAATAAAAAATGGCAAGAGATCTTATCCACAAAACGGTTCGGCAGGCATTGGAAAATGAAGGGTGGGTTGTTACCAAGGACCCTTACCCAATTAAAGTTGGCGGTTTTGAAATGGAAATTGATCTTGCTGCTGAAAACCTGTTTGTTGCCGAGCGGGGGCTTGAAAAAATAGCAGTTGAGATCAAAAGTTTTGCCGGCGTTTCCCAGGTGTATGATTTCCATTTGGCTGTAGGACAATTTGTAGATTACCGAATTGCCCTGCGTGAAAAAGAACCTGAACGTGTTCTTTACATTGGAATCACGGACGATGTATGGGATGGAATATTCAGTTTACCGTTTGCACAAATGGTCATTCGGGAAATGGCGATAAAAATTATTGTTGTTAATCCGGATCAAATAATGGTTTCGAAATGGATAAAATAATAAAATACCGCAAAATCATCAAAACTTTACTTGAAGAATATGCCCTTGTAAAGCCGGCATTTCTGGAAGAAGTAGAAAATCAACTGGTTTTTGATGAAGCCGGAGACCACTATCAACTCCTTCGTATAGGGTTTGAAAATCGGCGACGCGTCTATTACTGTGTCTTTCACTTAGATATTAAAAACGAAAAAGTTTGGATACAGGCAGATGCCACGGACGTGCCGATCGCGCATCGCCTGGAAGCTGCCGGTGTTCCCAAAGAAGATATTGTTTTAGGATTTCATGCCCCTTATAAACGGGCGTTGGAGGGTTATGCCGCTGCTTGAGTTAGCTACTTCGGCTTGATATGCGCTTGGTCATATGTGTTGAGTACCGGCTTTTTTAATGGCAAAAACACCCCTCACCTTTCTTACTTTTCTCCAAAATCCCCGTATTTTTCCCTCCAAAACCCGTTTTAATGACCCATACCCTCTTACGCACGCCCCCGGCTTTTGCCGTAACCCTACCCTCCGGCTGCTCTTTTGACATGATGAGCGTCCCCGGCGGGACCTTTATGATGGGCGGCGAGGAGCGCTACAATGAGAAGCCCGTTCCCGGTGGAGCAGGTAAGTTGGTTTGATGCGGCGGTGTTTTGCAACAAATTAAACGACATAACGGGTCGTACGCCTTGTTATTACGCCGATGCGGAATACAAGACTGTGTACGGCAAAACGACTGAGGGCTATGTCTTAACCAACGAAGGCGATGTGTACCGCAACCCCAAGGCCAAGGGTTTTCGCCTGCCCACAGAAGCCGAATGGGAATACGCTGCGCGCGGCGGGCAAGCGTCCGCGCGCTACGAATATGCAGGCGGAAACAGGCTGGAAAGTGTGGGCTGGTATGATAAAAACAGCCATCGTGAAACCAAGCCCGTCGGCCTGAAATACCCGAACGAACTGGGCTTGTTTGATATGAGCGGCAATGTATGGGAGTGGTGCGAGGATTGGTATGATGGGGCGTTTTATCAGCGTTGCATGGATAATGACCTGGAATTGAACCCTGTTAACCTGAAAAAAGACGATGCCTCGCCGTACAGAGTCGTCCGCAGCGGCAGCTGGTTCAGCCATGCTGTCTTCTGCCGCGCTGCTCACCGCGGCAACTACTGGCCTGACCGCCGCAGCAACGGGTTCGGCTTCCGCTTGGTGTTGTCGGTTTCCGAGTTTTAGTCGGCTTGTTCCTGCCGGCAATCCTGTGAGCACAGGGTAGCAAGCAATCCGCAACGAAGCGGAAGTCGGCCGGCAGGGCAAGGCCGCTGACGGTTTGCTGCCATGCTCGAATTCCCTTTTGGAAGAAAAGATAGGCATTGGTGTCAAATTAGGGCGATTTTTGATGCGATTACCCTCAGGTGATGCACCTGAAACAGGATGTACACAGGTTTTCCAATTGGGAAAAGTGATTTTTAAGTCTTTTGGCGATAAAATCGCTGAAGTACTTTCAACACTTAAGTAGGTTGGTATGCAACAACTCAAAAAAAATCTCGAAACCTTCGGCTTTTCCGGTGCAGATTTAGAAAAAATCCTGTCCGCGTTTTCCGTAAGAAACTACGCTAAAAACGCGTTTTTTGTAGAAGAAGGCAAAACCAGCCAATACCTGGGGTTTGTGGAACGCGGCATGTTTCAATATTACGTGCTAAAAGACGGCGAAGAAATCACAAGTTATGTTTCCATCGAAAATACCTACGTGTCGTCGTTGCTGAGTTTTATCAGTCAAACACCCGCGCGGGAATACGTGCGCGCCCTCAGCGACGCACAACTCAGCGTCATCAGCAGAAGTGCGCTTAAAACGCTGGCCGAAGAAATTCCGGCATTTAAAGACTTCTATATCAAATTATTAGAGGGCGCCATCTGCGGCATTGACAGTAGTCGGCAAGACCTGATTATCCTGAGCGCCGAGCAGCGTTATGAAAAAATGCTGCGCCAAGAACCGCATCTCTTACAGCAAATTCCCTTGCAATACTTAGCCTCCATACTTGGCGTAACGCCGCGGCACCTCAGCCGCATCCGGAATAATATCCGCTGAGTTGCTTTTTACACCAGCGTAATCATTTTTGCACAAAAAACATGGCGGCGGAGTTTAATGGACATTTGTCCACTGCGCCCGGATTTGGCCGCCCGTACCTTTGTATCATCAATACGAAGCAAGCTGCGCGCACATCCAAATCATTGTTTAACAAGCATTTAAAATGAAACAGTCAATCATTATTCTGCTCCTTTTTATCACGGCAAACGCTTTTGCGCAAAGCCGTTTTTCAAAAAATGAATTCAGCATCAACGGGTTTCGCAATCCGTCCATCGGGTTGGAATACCGGTACCGACACCTTTCCGTGCACGGTGGCTATTACCTCACAAATTTCGAATCGAATGTCACGACCAAGTTTGTAAAAGCGGGTGTAACTGCCTGGTTTTTGCCGGTCGGCAAGAAAGAGAATCCCTCTTCCTTCTATGCAGGGGCTTCCTACTTGCGCGGCATCAGTCGAGCCTATAAAAATGAAAATGCACTGGGCCTCGAAGCTGGTTTCCGCTGGATGATCTGGAAAGGCATCAATATCAGGATCGGCGGAATTGCCCTGATCGCCGAAGGGCATGATGTGGAAATCAATCCGACGCCGGGCATCAGTTACGCCTTCTTTTTCAAATAAAAACCATTATAAAAGAGACCATTAAGTGGTCATCGCCAATCAAATTTAAACAGCAATCATCATGGAACATCAATTGATCAAAACAGATAAAACAATCGGCCTTTTGCTCATCATCGGCGGCGTTTTATTATTCATTCCATACACCATTTTATCCATCACGTTTGAGTATCCGCTTATTTTACGGCAGGACGTGGGGGTGATTCTAAGCAAATTCCACGAAGGTGGTAACGCCTTAATCTGGACTTGGTGGGCCTTCGCGATGGTGGGTTTGCCGCTTTTGCCAGCCTATATTTTATTAGGTCAGAAATTAGAGAACAAACTGCCTTTTGTGCGCTGGGCCACTTATTTCGGCGTCATCGGTTTGATTGTACAGATGATGGGTTTGTTGCGTTGGACTTTTGTGGTACCCGTTTTGGCCAACAACTTCATGCGCGGCAACGACATGGTTAAAGAAGCCAGTAAAGTCGCGTTTCAGGTGATTCATCAATATGGCGGCGTGGTGTTGGGCGAACACCTGGGGCAATTATTCACAATCGTTTGGACTGTCATGGTCTGTTATGCGTTTGCCAAACTGAAAATGATGCCCAATTGGTTGGTCTGGTTCGGATACGGCGCTTCCGCCATTTATTTATTGGCCCAAGCCGATCTTTTTGCAACGGTAATGCCGGGTTTTCAGGTGGTGAATATGGCCGGGTTTATTGGAAGTACCTTGTGGTTGCTGTGGCTGATTGCAGTGGGGATTGTATATCGACGCAGAATTTAAGCGTGTAAAAAAAATCGCCGGAGCGATTTATAGCCCCGGCGATTTCTGTATCAAACGGATAATGAAAAAGGGAATGGTTGCGATAAAGGAAAAATCATTTTTCGTGTTGTATGGAACTGCGTATGCGTTCCAATAATGCCTGAGAAGCTTTGTGGCGAGGAAGGTTTGTCTTTAAAAACATCCTAAATGATTCTTCGTCGGGAGATTCAGGAATCCTGGGGGCAGGCTTTTCGGCGAATACTTTTTCCTCCAGTTCGGAGTTTTCATCCATAAAATATTCGGGGGCGGTACTGTTGGGATTCGTGACGCCTGTGCGCGGGCTGGCGGCTGCGTTGTTACTTTGTTGATCGCGAAGCATTTTCATGTTAATGAATGTGTTTGCGTCATCGTTTTGTTGCCGGGATTGCTGCTCAATGGCCGTACGCTACACGGGTAACCGGGCCGGCTCCACCAGCGGGATTGATTGCCTGCCAATCCGGGCTGAAGTAAAGCAAGCCTATTTATACAATAGGCGGCGACCTCGCTGCGTACAACGACTGAGGAGCCGGCGAACGATTCGCCCAGCTGACCCACAATAAAACGTTGACTAGTTAAAGACATTGGTTTGTTAATTTTTTATATTTTAAAAGGGTTTACCTCGGTGGAAATCCATCCCGGGTAAACCCTTTTTTCTTCATTAGGCATTGCCGCTTGTACCTTCAGTGAGGACTACATCGTCATCATCCTGGACATTAAATCCTTGTTTTGCAGCATATTCCTGAAGCTTTGCAGCCAGGATATTGCGTGCGCGGTGCAGGCGCGAGCGCACCGTACCGATCGGAATAGACGCGATAGCAGCGATTTCCTCGTAGGTGAAATCTTCGAGGTCAAGTAAAACGACCATCCGGAATTCGGGTTTCAGCGCATTGATGGCGAGCGTTACTTCATCGCCCATGAGCTGGTTGCCCATTTCTTCGTGGAGGTCGAGGTAACTTGCAGATACCGGATCGTCCTCATTGTGGTAGACCACGATGTCTTCATAGTCCACTTTGTACGGCTGATTCCGCTTGGTGCGGTAGTCGTTGATGAAGGCGTTGCGGCAGATGCGGAACAACCACGCTTTTGCGTTGGTGTCTTCCGAGTAACGATCTGCGAAGCGCCAGGCCTTCAAGTACGTTTCCTGTACCAGGTCTTCCGCCAGGTTGGAATCGCCGGTCAGACGGCAGGCAAATGCCGTTACCGCTTCGATCAAAGGAATGAATTCCTTCTCGAAAATGCGGCGGTCGCGCAGGGTAGCCGTGTTGTTTGCCGTTGTAGTTAAGGTAGCCATAAGCTTAGGTTTAGTGAGTCGGAGCCACAAAAGTGGGCGACATTTTGACACAACGCAAGTGCTGGGCCAAAAAGTTCCAGGGTTTTTAAAAAAATGTAAATATTTTATGCTTGTTGGCCGTGAACCCCATGCTGGCGCAAGGTTCCACCTTGTGTCTATCATCTGTCGGGTTCACAAGGTTTGAACCTTGCGCCAGCAAGTACAATGCCGCTTATTCACCTTAGGCTGGGTTCAAGCGCCCGTTTGTCGGGTCAAATTTTCACCCACTGCTTTATTCCAAGCAATTTTTGGCCGCGCCGTACAAGGGTATAATAAACACCCGCAGGCAGCGTATGTACATCGACCGTTTCAACTGTAGCCGAATTGGCGCTTAAAAAGTGATGCGCATGGTCGTATAACGTGATATTCAGGTCCGAAAGATTCGTCCCAGCCGGGAAGCGAACCTGAAACCAATCTTTTGCCGGGTTTGGAAACTGTTCCCATTCAAAAACAGGCGCATTCGGCTCATTGGCATCCACAAGCGACCCGCCGTTCCATTTAAAAAGCATATTTGGTCCAAATGTAGGCGCCAAGTATCCATTGCCCGACCAACCCACAGAATCGGATAAAAACTTATAGATTTCGCGCGTTTCCGGCGTACCGTTGCCGACCTTTTGCCAACTCAGGCCCCCATCATGGGTAACATAATCGTAGGCTTCACCGGCCCCCACGAAATAATTTACCCCAAACATGATAAATGTGTTCGTCGTGCCCGGTATTTCTTCTACCGCGCCAAAAAAACCTTGCGGTGGCAAATTGGACGATGCCACTTCTGACCAGGTCGTTCCACCGTCTTCGGTACGAAATACACGGGAAAAAGACAAGGCGCTATAAGTGGCATTTGTAAAAATACCTACGGCCAAACCATGCTGGGCATCCGTAAATGCAATGCAATTAAATGATACTGAATCGCCAACAAGTGGTGTATTCAACAAACTCCAGTGATTTCCCTGATCGGTAGTTTTTAATACCCTGCCATCAGCAAGTGGAATCCAAACATTGTTTTTGTAAGCCGTAAAAGCATCACCACCATAGTTATAAATGTTTTTATTAATCGCTGTCGGTAAGGATGCCGGGATTTGCCATGTTGCGCCGCCATCGTTGGTTATGCGGACTTTGCTTCCGCGAAAAATAAGGCCATGTTCTGCATCGAAAAAATGTACGCCCAGGCCGGCCACGGTGTCGGGCTGAAACTTTGGTTGCCAGCTATTACCGCTATCTATGGTTTGATAAAGGCGACTTTTTGCAGGGTTGCGCCCATTATAAAACGTAACCCAGGCCGTATCTTTACTCAAGGCCGACATGCCTAATGCCATACAGCCCTCCGTACCGGGAATAGAATCTTGTTGCCAGGTTTGGCCACCATCTGTCGAACGAATGATGCGGGGTAACAAGCTCGTGTCATTTCCCAAAAAAACCTCGTAGTTGTCGATGGTCGCCCACACTACGTTGGAATTTATTGGTTGCAAAACTTCCACCCATGACTCTGCCTGAAACAGACCGGCTCCTTGGTTAATCCATTGAGCAGATAAAGGATGCGTCCCAAAGAGGCATAGTGTGGAGATGAAAATAAATGTAATAGCAGGTTTCATTTTGAAGATTTTGAATGTTAAAAAATATTTTAAGGGTAGCGCGGAGGGCATCCACCGTACCAAAAAGCAATTCAATAAATTAAGGTGATTATTAACTCAACGTGGTTATGAAAATGGCGATCTTAAAATCCGTTCAAAATCACAGACTTTAATCCAGCGATTTCCAAATCCAATTATATTCATGGGTAAGATGATCCGGCAAAGTTTTTAATATACTCGGCCATTACATTGTAATAATGCGAAATCTACATAAAAGCATTTTTGTAGGCTAATTGCTCAAATACGGACTTTTCTTCAAAAAGCACAGTAGGTGTGACCCCGGCAAACTGCCTGAAATCACGAATAAGGTGCGACTGATCCGTGTAATTAAAATCTGCCACCATGCGCATCCATGAAATTTCAGGTTGGAGATGCATTTGCCGGATAACCGAACGAAATCGAATGACCCGCGAAAAGTCTTTTGGGGAAAGTCCGACCTGCGTTGCGAATTGTTGTTCCAACCTCCGGCGACTTACTTTGAACTTTTTCATTAAGTCTGTAACGGGAAATACGCCGGAATGATAGTTTATCCAGTTGGTGATATCTGCAATGGAGTTCCGTTCTAAGCCGGATAGCACTGGGTAGAAATGTTTTAACAAATATTTTTCAACCAAATTTTTAGCAATTGCCGGGTGTTCAACTTCCCAAAGTTGATCCTGCAATTCCTGAAAATAAGCCGGCATATTCATCGATCCCAACGTGAAGATGCTATTTGTCATTACAGCAGATGTTTCTTTCAGAAAATGCTGTAAACCAACCGGTTGGAGAGGCACAATGATTAAATTTACCCAGCCTTGCCAGTTGCCAAGCGCATACGTATTGCTTTGCCCAAGCAACATTCCTTGATCTATGTCATTTGTGATATTGGCTCGAATTTTATCTGTAATTACAAATTGGCCAAAACGGGCGGGCGCTCGAAAAGGGAAAAACAAGGCCGGTTCGCCTTTGGGGGTAATATGCTGCTGCGGCGCAGGATGGAAATGCCCCTGGAGACTCATAAAAGTACGGATAAATGGTTTCAAGGCAGGGGAGGGTTCAAAGGAAAGGGCTTTCATGCTGCTTTATACGGACAAGGCCGCTTTGGGTTTTGATTTGACAGGGAAATATCGGGTTTCCAAAGGTTAAATTTGGCGACTTTTGTGTGCGCCAAAAATATAAAAAGCATAATTTAATCTTAATGCGAGATGCGATTTTGCTTGTAAATTTAAGACGGAAATTATATTTTAAAAATAAATTAAATGTAAAGTTTTAATATAAATGATTTGTTCTAACCTGCTGATTTTCAAAAGGTACTCATCTGATGACTTTGAGTCATCTGATGAGTACCTTTTGAAAATCAGCGATCCTAACGGGACTAATTTGCTTAAGTCAACGACATTGCCCTACACCCATCGCTGGCAAGGTTCCACCTTGTGTCTATCATCTTTCGGGCTTTGCCCGGCATCGGGTTGGAACCCGATAGATGCGCGTCACAAGGTTTGAACCTTGCGCCAGCGGATGGGGGCTAAATTGGACGGCGGAATTCATTCCGCCTAAAAAATAAAACACTAAATTTCAAGTAGTTAAGTGCTTTTTAAGGCGGAATGAATTCCGCCGTCCAGCGGCACTACAACACCATATACACCGCCACACCCGCCAAATACCCAACCACCGCCAACCCCGAAATCCGCTTCAAATACCACATAAAATCAATTTTTTCCATCCCCGAAGCCGCTACCCCGGCGGCCGAACCGATCACAAGAATACTGCCGCCCGTGCCGCTGCAATAGGCGATCAATTCCCAGAAATAATGATCCGCCGGGTATTGACCCAGCCCGTACATGCCCTGGCAGGCCGCTACCAAGGGCACGTTGTCGACAATGGCCGAAATAAACCCGATCAGGATGCCGATGACAGTGATATTACCCACGGTTTCGTTGAGCCAAACGGCCAAACCAGACAATATATGGCTGCTTTCGAGCGCCGAAATGGCTAATAAAATGCCAAGGAAAAACAGAATGCTCGGTGTATCAATCCGTTGCAAAGCGTTCGCGACGGTCTTCGTCGACTTTTCGTATTGGTCCTTCTTGCTGTGAATCAGTTCCGTAAGTATCCACATTACGCCGAGGCCCAGCAGCATGGCCATAAAGGGCGGCAAATGTGTTACTGTTTTGAATACAGGCACAAAAAGCAAGGAACCGATGCCGATAAAAAACACGGCGTTTCGTTCAACAGAAGTGGTTGCCAGTCCTTCGTTTTCCTCCACCGGCGGCGTGGTGACCGGGCCTTTTAGTTTACGCGAAACGATCAATAAAGGCGCCAAAACACACACCAAACTGGGCAAAAATAGGGCTTTGATGATGTTCAGCGCGGTAATTTGCCCGCCGATCCAAAGCATGGTGGTGGTTACATCGCCCATGGGGGAAAACGCACCGCCCGCGTTCGCGGCAATGACTACGATGCCGGCAAATAGCAAACGATCCTCGCGCCCGTCAATGAGTTTGCGCAACAGGCTGACCATCACAATCGTCGTGGTGAGGTTGTCCAAAATGGCGGATAAAAAAAACGCGATTAAAGCGGTGAGCCAAAGCAACCTGCGTTTGTCAGTGGTGCGAATCCGGTTGGTTACCAGTTCAAATCCATCGTGCGCATCCACCAATTCCACAATGACCATGGCGCCGAGCAGGAAAAACAGGATGCCTGCAAGTTCGCCCACATGGCCTTCGAGCGCGTGCAAGACCGGTTCTTTATCCGGTTCGCCGAGGATAAAAACAGTCCAGCACAGCACGCCGGCAACGAGCGCGCTGGCGGCTTTGTCTATTTTGATGCTGTGCTCAAAAGCGATGGCCGTGTAGCCGAGGATGAAGATGGTTAAGATTAAATATGTCATATTTGCCTGTTTTTCAATCAATTATACTCCTCCTCCGAAATCCCCACCGTCTCCACATTTACCGGTTTATCCGGGTACAATATCGACCCGAACATCATAATAAGGCTGGTGCCGAGGATGACAAAAAACAAAATCCCTTCGTCAAAAGTTTCGATGCGCTGCCAGTCCGGGATCTTGTAAAACAACAGCACCGTAATCAGTCCGCGCGGGATGTAAAACAGTTCGGGAAACAAATTATAACGGTGAACGATCCGCAAATAAATGAAACGTACGGCCAGCAAAGCCAGCACAATCGCGCCGCCGGTCAGCAGCACTTCCGTGTTTTGTAAAAAAGACAAATTAATGCCGAACCCAAAAATGATAAAGAAAAAGGTGCGGATCAAAAACGACGACTCTGCCGTAATGGATTTCAAAAAACGGCGCATTTCAGTCACGCCTTCCGCCGGAAAATAACCTTGCAAGGGTTTCCAGGTCACCAATTCCCAGTTATTGACGACCAAACCGAACATCAAAATCGTAATCAGCGAAGGCAAATGCATCATTTTCCCGCCGATATACGTCACAATCAGCACCGCAAAAACTAAGAAAAAACGAATGTTAATCTGGTTGCGCACCAACAAAATCATCAATCCGAAACACACTCCGACCGACAATATCAGGGCCACGGGAATACTGCCTAAAAACCAGGTAAACGCATGAAAACCAATCACTTGATCGGCTGTAATAAAATTAAACGTCATGATCCCGATCACGTCCGCAAACGACACTTCATACACCAAAAACTCCCGGGTTTCCGCCTGCAAATTCTGCACGCTCGGAAACACCACCGCGCTGCTCACAATACTCAGCGGAATGGCATACGCCAAACAACTCATCACCGACGCGCCCGGCAGCCGGAAATAAATAATGGTCGCAATACCGATGCTCGAAATGAAAAAAATCACCACCGCCGACAGCAGCGACGACTTAATTAATGGAATACGCGCCCTTGAAAGTTCCAAATCCAAACCGGCCTCCAACACAATCATAATCAACCCCACGGTGCCCAATAATTCGATCATCATGGGCGGAAACTGAAACGCCAAACCCCAGCGCGTTGTAAAAAAACGCAACAAAATGCCCGCGCCCAGCAATAACAGCACCGAAGGAATCCGCGTCATCCGGTGCAACACCGAAAAAAAGTACGACAGGATAATCAGGCCGCAAAAAAGGAACAAGATGGTAAAGGCAGAGATGTTTTCCATGAATGTGATGCTTCGCGCCATTTGCCATTACTGACTTAAATCATGGATGAGCGCTCAGCATGACAGTCTTTGCAGCCCTTCAGGCGACGTTTGGTGAAAATTGATGCAAAGAACACATTCACGCCCAATAAACCATTCAAAGCAAATTACTATTTTTCCGGCAGCAAATCTTAAACCGTAAGATCTTATGACAAATATTCAGGGACCTGCTATTTTCCTTGCACAATTTATGGGCGATCAGGCGCCGTTCAATTCACTTGAAAGCATCTGCAAATGGGCGGCATCGCTCGGCTACAAAGGCGTGCAAATCCCCACTTGGGACAGCCGTTTGATCGACCTGGAAAAGGCCGCCGAAAGCAAAACCTATTGCGATGAACTGCGCGGCCGGGTGGAAGCCTGCGGCGTGGTCATCACAGAACTCAGCACGCATTTGCAAGGGCAATTGGTGGCCGTAAATCCCGCCTACGACCTTATGTTCGACGCCTTCGCGCCCGAACACCTGCGTGGGAACCCGCAGGCGCGCACGGAATGGGCCGTTCAAACCCTGAAAAACGCCGCTAAAGCCAGCCGAAACCTCGGTTTGGACGCCCACGCCACGTTTTCCGGCGCCCTAATTTGGCACACCATGTACCCTTGGCCGCAGCGCCCGCAGGGTTTGGTTGAAGCCGGATTTAAGGAATTGGCTGCGCGCTGGCTGCCGATTTTAAATGCATTCGACGAAGTCGGCGTGGATGTTTGTTACGAAATTCACCCTGGTGAAGACCTGCACGACGGCGTTACGTTTGAGCGTTTTTTAGCCGCTGTCGGCAACCACAAGCGCTGTAATATTTTGTACGATCCTTCGCATTTTGTATTGCAACAACTTGATTATCTGCAATATATTGATTTTTACCACCAGCATATCAAGATGTTCCACGTCAAAGATGCCGAGTTTAATGCCACGGGCCGCAGCGGGGTGTACGGCGGGTTTCAGGACTGGATTGACCGCCCCGGACGTTTCCGCTCCCTCGGCGACGGGCAGGTGGATTTCAAATCCATTTTTTCAAAATTGGCCCAATATAATTATCGGGGCTGGGCGGTTTTAGAATGGGAATGCTGCATCAAAGACGCCGAACAAGGCGCCCGCGAAGGTGCGCCATTCATCCAAAACCACCTCATCAAAGTGACGGAAAAAGCCTTCGACGATTTTGCCGGCGGCGCGGTGGATGAACAATTATTGAAGCAAATTATTGGGGTAACTATTTAGCGTATGCTAAAAATCCTGAAGGGATTTTATGTTTATAGATCGAACCGGAAAAATTTCCCAATCCTGAAAGGATTGCATGTAAGAATCTATAAAGTACATAAAATCCCTTCGGGGTTTGGAAAAAAGAAGCCTCGAACATTCCTAATAAACAGATAAGCGCTTTGATTTTTTAATGGTAAATACTTGCCTGTTTACAACAATTTTATTTTAAATTATTGATAATCAATACTTAAATTATATTTTTTATAAAAAACAGCGATACAAACGGCAAAAAATGTCTTTGTGTATTCAAGCAGCAGTCTGAATTTTTGCAGCATCAAAAAGTTTGTGGCCCTTGAGCCGCAACCTTGGTTTTTGCCCGGTTTTTCCTGGCAATCAACTTTCAACGAACAACTGAATTATGATGCCCAGAATTTACACTGCCTTACTCCCTATTTTTTGCCTGGCAACCACACAACGGGCCGGCGCACAATGCACCAGCAGCGCCGGCTCGCTCATCGGCACAGCGCCCATTGATTTTTGTGAAAACAGCCCCCTGAGCATCGTGCCTGCGGGCAATGCGGTGCTTGACGGCAATGACATTATGCGCTTTGTAGCCTACACCGGCGCCGTGCCCGGGCCGGGCAATTTGCTGGCCACCTCCACCGACGGCAATTTCCCGTACCAGCCAATTTTCCTAAGCACGGGCACGTTTAAAGTAGCCGTGGTGGTGGGCAATGCAGCCGGCAATTCGATTGACTGGAACGATCCTTGTCTTTCCATTTCGGCCGGTTTGACGGTAAATTGCCGCCCAAATCCGGTGCTTACGGGAACAAATGCCACCATTACCTGTATTACCACGCTTGTAAATATTGATGTTTTCAGTGATATTCAGGTCGCTTATCACTGGAGTACCGGAGGTGCTTTGCCCAATCAGCAGGTTGGGGTTCCCGGACTTTATTGCGTGACGGCCACCAGCGCATACGGTTGTAGTTCAACGCTTTGTTTGGCGGTAACACAGAATACGGTCAGTCCTTCAGCGTATGTCAAAGACACTACTTTTAGTTGCAACCCTGTCATGTTAGATGCCACAGGCTCTTCCGTTGGGCCATTCTTTACTTACAGTTGGAGCGGGCCGGGAAGTATCGTAAGCGGGGCCAATACACTAACGCCGGTGGTCGCTTCGCCCGGCATTTACACCTTGACTATCACAAATACAGCGAATGGTTGCACGTCGACAGATACGGGAATTGTGTTGGGAAATGCGCCATTGGTGCTGACCGCTTCAACAGTCAATATTTCGTGCCACGGCAACCAAAACGGGGCCATAAGCATAACCGGTGTGGGCGGGCATCCACCTTATACCTACGAATGGTCGGGGCCGAATAATTTCAGTAGCACACAGTCGAGCATTAACAACCTTGGGGCCGGAACCTACATTGCAGTCGTAACCGATGTAATTGGATGTTCTAAATCAGCAACAATTGTACTTACTGACCCGGATTCGCTGGTACTTACCCTGAGTGAAACCGTAAGTGGTTGCGGCGAAACGACCGTTATTGCTACGGTGGAAGGCGGCACTGCGCCGTTTGATTAT
>JBAXTB010000127.1:0-14388 GCA_037130425.1 Bacteroidota bacterium | reverse complement strand
GTGGACGGTGTGCTTCGGGTTTGGTATTGAGGTTGAATTTGGGCTTGATTTTGGGTTTTGGGCTTGGGTTTTGGGCTTGGGTTTTGGGCTTGATTTTGGGCTTGATTTTCCTTTTTTTTAAACTTAACCATTTGAAATTTAAAAGATTAACTTATTGGAAGCCAATAAATTATCTTTAAGGGAGTGTATTTAACCTGGAATTAAAAATTCAAAAAGATCGAAGATAAAAATTCAAAGAATCAAAGTCAAAACCAAAGTCAAAGTCAAACCCAAATTCAAACCCAAGTTCAAATTCAAAATCAAACCCAAATTCAACCGCAATACCAAACCCGAAGCCAACCGTCTCCCGTCCACCGTCTCCCGTCCACCGTCTCCCGTCAACCGTCTCCCGTCAACCGTCTCCCGTCCACCGTCCACCGTCTCCCGTCTCCCGTCTCCCAAAAAAGGCCATCCACATGACGCTTCTTCCTAAGCGTACGGGATGGCCCACGGGTGTGTTTGTGTCTGTTTGTCCAGGTTAGCAACGCAAATCATAATATGACCTACGCTGCGCCGGATTTTGGAGTGGAAATGGCGCCCCAATAATCAATTACAAAATCTTACATTCATAATCTATTATCCGAGCGCCACTTATTCAAGCTTTCCACTGTTCGTTATTCGAAATTCGATATTCGTCTGTTAGGTGTGTACGAAGGATTTCGAAATGGTTGGTTCATGTTCTAACCTCGGAGAGGTTCAACATTGGTAGCAATTGATAATCAGGTATTTATATAGACCTCGGAGAGGTCTAACATTGGTTTTATTCTTGGTTGATGTTTTACCAATGTTGGACCTCTCCGAGGTCGAAACCCGTTATATATCAATGATTTCTACCAATATTTGACCTCTCCGAGGTCAGGCCTCTCGGCTTAATTAAATCCTTCGTACACGCCTAATTCGTCTGTTCGTTATTCGATATTCCCTACTGTTTCACGAACTTGATCGTTTGTACACGATCAGCAGCGCGCAGTTCAGCCAGGTAAAGACCGGGCACAAGTTTGGAAACATCCACTTTGGTTGCGTTTGCGCCGGAAACAGAGTTCAATTGATTGACAGTTAATACTTTACCGGAAATATCCGTAATGCGCAGTTCGTAGTCGCCGCCCGTTTGTGCATTGAAAACAAGGTGCAGATCATTCGTCGCCGGGTTCGGGAACGCTTTCACGGCGTCGAATACCTGCGGCGTTTGGGTAGACGTCACGCTGCCCGATTTACCCAGCACTGCCGACTGATTATTGAAATTCCAAGGGCTTTTCGTGTCGATATCAAAGGAAATAACGCTGTTGCACGAATCGGCTATGATGGACAATGAAACAGTATAAACGCCCGGTAGGCTGTACAGATGGAAGGGATTCTGCTCGGTGCTGCTGGTACCATCACCGAAACTCCATTTCCAGGTCTGAATTGGACTTGGGGAATACGACATGTCAAAAAATTGAAAACCATTGCTGCCCAAACTGTCCGGGATCGGGAAAAACAGCGCCTGACAATCCCATTCCGGATCCCAAGGCGCGTTGTCGCCTACATAAATTTCATACACAGCGCTGCTTTCGCAACCATCCACCGTGACAATGCTAAGCGTAACCTTGTACGTTCCTTCCGTGTTATAAATATGCACCGGATTTTGCAAATGACTGGTATCGCCGTCCCCGAAATTCCAGACCCAACTCACCGGTGTTCCGAACGATAAATCATAAAACTGCACCTGAAGCGAATTTCCCCCGCTCGGATTTCCAAGCGAATCAATCCCAGGGTAGCCGATACCGTACATGGCCTGACATCCGTACCAGAAGGTGTCAACAGGAGTATCGTATGCAAATACCACCGCACAAGCCTCTGCCACGCAGCCATCAGCCGTGGTGACAGTCAGTAAAACATTATAAATACCCTGCGCAGCGTAGGCATGAATCGGGTTGGATTCCGTGCTGGTGGTGCTGTCTCCGAATTGCCATAAATAACTCAACACAAGCGTTGAGTCAATAATCAGACTCTTATTGATGGACGAAAAGTGGAAGGTCGTTGTATCAAGATGATCGTATAAAATATACGTAAAACATTCCGGGCCGGGCTGAAAGTCCGTTGAAAAAGGGAATTCGGCGTGCGCTTCACAACTGTCGGAGCCGATAACATCCACCGTTACGATGTAAAAGCCTTCTGCTGTGTAGGTATGACTCGGATTGGCCTCCGTGCTACTGGTACCATCGCCAAAATTCCACAAATAAGATACGGCAGTATTCAAACTATCATACCCGTAGTATTGGGCAGAGAAATTAAACGCAAGGCTGTCGTTTCCCGGTGCAAAATTGATGTATGCCCAACAAAACTGGAAATTTTGCAAGTAAACATCCGTCACTACCGTTGCCTTACAACCGTCAGAACCGGTAATTGTAAGCGTTGCAGTGTAAACACCTTCCTGCGCATACGTGTGTACTGGATTTTCCTCGTTACTGATAAAGCCGTCTCCAAAATCCCAGGTAAAATAGGCAGCCGAAGCATTGTCGGCCGAGGAATAATAGCTCGAGAATTGCACGGTTAGGTCGCTGATTGGATAATATTTGGCAATGGCCGTACAATTAGGCGGCGGCAGGTTGCAAACCTGAAAATTAGCGGAGCAGGCGCCGTTTACCACCGGCACAACCTTGCTGTCAAAATCGCCGCTCGGATCATTGCAGCCTTTGAACGTATAAACAAAAACCTCTGATGGCGCAATTGGTGAACCGGTCAAAGTAATGGAATAGACGCCGCTTTGGTTAGTTGTTCCAACGCCTTCGGAATACAAAATGGAATCGCCGGAAACGGCGTAAACGGTCCAGTTTGCTACGGGGGAACCGTCTGATACTTGGGTAACCGTTCCGGTCACCGTGACTGCCGGTTGGGCTTGCATGGTAAATGCAAAAAGCAGCAAGAGCAGGTTAATAAAGAAATGTCTCATGTTTTTGTGCTTGTGTTGTTTAAACTTGATAAAATTGAAAACCCCGGAGTAATCATTTTGAGCGGTAATTCGGGGGCATTAGCGTTTACTTAGTGAAGAGGTGTCATCTTCGAGGCACGAGAAGGTGACATCTCTGAACGGAAGTGCTCACGTAATCTTCGTTTCGAGATGTCACCTCCTCCTTTGGTCGGAGATGACACCTCTACACAATCGCTTTTGGAATCTACATTGAATTTAATTGGTAATCTGAATTTTTCGCAAGAAAGTGCCTGCCTTGGAGCGACCTTCCAGCCAGTAAAATCCGGCGGGTAAAGGCGGCAGGGGCAGTTCTACCTGCGTTTGATTGGGCTGAAATTGCAGCACCGGCCTGCCCAATGCGTCGCGTAAGGTCAACTGTTCGATGGGCAGATCATGCCGGATGCTTAGGAATTGTTTGGCCGGATTAGGCGACACCTGGAATCGACTTTCATTTTGGTTCGTGTGCGTGGTCGACAAAAATTGATCGTCCATGTCCACATGCACCGTATCGCCTGCAACCGCCGTTTCCACGCCGAATTTATCAAGCATTTTAATGTTGTCGACACGAATGTCAAATGATTGATAATCAATCACATCAATAATGATGATAAAGTCGGCGCTGCCAATTTCGTCAAATCCGCTGCGCTGGTTGTGGTCGGTGCGCACCCAAGCCACATCCACCCGGTCAGGCCCCGCTTTCCGATGCATAAAAATGCGGTCGTTGTCGGGGTTTGCCCAGGACGTTTGGTTGAAATTGAAATTCACTGTTGCAGGATCAATATAAGCAGGATCCACATAGATGGAAAAAGCAATGCCATATAAATCTTCCACCGGAAGGGCTGCTGTACCCAATTTGATGGGCAAACTGAACGAAACACCCGCATGTACGCTGGACGGTAGCCCCGATTTATCCAATCGCAAAGCAGGATCAATACCTGGAACGCCGTGTACAAATACGTCTTGCACCACGGTTGAATCGCCCCGACTTTCGCCGTAATTGACATACACCGGGAACGCATCGTAAAAATAATTAACCAAACCATCGCCATTACAATCCGCATAAGCCATGTTGACGCCATTTGGCAGGTTGAATTGCCAGGGATGCGCAGGCTGCGGCGCGAAAGCCAAACTGTTTCCCTGCATCGAATCACGCGACGGGCCAATAAAATTGTATCCCAGTCCCAAATACAAAAAGTCGATGTTGTTCACCTTACCGTTATTGGTTACATCGCCGGGATACACGCTCAGGGTTTGTGCCGACAATACCTGCCCAACAACTGCACACAACAGGAAAAAAACGAAGTGGGTGATAGTTCTGCTTTTCATCGTAGTTTGTATTATTCGAATCAGTTAACGATACAAAAGTCAGGCGGGTTGGCGATCAAACAAAACACAGTTTTGGGTATTTATCAAAAATAATCAACCTTCATATAACATAATAATTAACATAAAACATTAAAAATCAACACTTTATTTTATGTTAAATTTTTAAAAAATCATTTATTAAAATCAAATTCGCTCCATACAAACCTGTAAAGCGCCCTATATTTGCCAGAATTAGACATTTCAAAGACGAATATGAATGGAAAAAAGCAAATTGATTGAACTGGTTCGAAGCTTTTCCACGCGCGAATGGAGCGCATTCCAGGATTTTGTGCGCTCGCCTTATTTCAACCGAAACCCGGTTTTGATCCGGTTCTGCGAATTTCTGGCAGCACAAGCGCCTGATTTCAAAGCCTTGCATCCTGAAAAAGCATTTGCAGCCCTGTTTCCCGGCGAACCGTATCAGGATGCGGCGCTTAAACACGCCATGTCTTTTTTACTAAAATTAGGCGAGCAGTTTATCGGACAGATGCAATACGAACGCAACGAGGTATTGCCCGAATATTTTACCTTAAAAGGACTTGTCGAACGCGAATTGGAAAAGCATTACCACTATTTATACGACCGAACCGTGCAAAAACAGCTAAACCGCGAACGCCGCGACGCCATTTTCCATTATGAACAATATATGCTTGCCAACTTAGAAGCCAATCGTTTATCGCATAGTACGGCACGCGTATTCAACGACCATGTTCAGCGCACCGCCGACCAACTTGACTATTTCTATTTAGCCGAAAAGCTGCGCTGCACCTGCTACATGCTCACAAGCCAGGTGGTGCTTGCCACGCCGTATAATTTGCAGTTGGTGGATGAAATAACGCGCTTTATCAAGCAGTATCCGATGCCGGATGAAGCGCCTTCCATCCATGCGTATTTTCATATTTTTCAATTACTGAGGCAGGAAAATGCGCATTCCGACTTTGAAGCGCTTAAAAAATTGCTCGTTTCGCATGAATCGCGTTTCAGCCGGGAAGAGTTGGCTGAAATTTACGAATATGCGATCAATTTTTGCAATTTACAGATATTGAAACTCAAAGAGCCATTTGTAGAAGAGGCGCTGAATTTGTATATAAAAGGCGTAGAATCGGGTATTTTATTACAAAAAGAGAAGTTATCGCCCTGGCATTTCAAAAATATGATAAAATTGGCCCTGCGTCTGGAGCGTTTTGAATGGACGGAACATTTTATCCTGCAAAGCAAACATTTGTTGGAAACGGGGTTTCAGGAAGACGCGTATTATTACAACCTCGCTGAATTGTATTATTACACCGGGCGTTTAGACGACGCCATGTTGCACTTAAATAAAGTTGAGTTTACCGATATACATTATAACCTGGGATCCAAGGTTCTACTTGTAAAAATATACTACGAAACCGAAGCCTCCAACGCGCTCGAAAGCCTGCTGGATTCGTTCAAAAACTACCTGCAACGGAATAAAATCATTTCGGAAGAACTACGTCGCAGTTACATCAATTTCATCTCGCTGGTGCGCCGGATACTGCGCGCATCGCCCGCACAATATCCGGCGCTCCGTGAAAAAGCGCAGCAATTGCCGCTGCTTTCCAGCAAAAACTGGTTGCTGCGCATCCTTGAATAAGCCCGATTAATCCACTACAACTTTTCTGCTTACCAAGCCCATAGCGCTTTGAAATTCAAGCAGATACATACCTTGGGGATAGCGGCTCAAATCCGTTTCCCATTGTAATTTGCCAGGAGCTCGCTCTATGTTTTGCGCATTCACCAAGGCGCCTTGCATGTTTTTAACCCGAATCGTCAACCGGCCGCCCTCAAATTGTTCCAAGGCAACGTTTAGCACGCCCGACGTTGGATTTGGCGACAATTGCAAGCGACTGCCCCAGGCAGGTTCAGCCGTAGCAATCAAGGGCGTTACCACTGCAATCACAGGCACACGCGCGCTCTCGCAAAAAATGCTGTCAAATCCGATTTCCCAGTTGTAAAAATAATAATACCGATCAGTACCCAAGGCGGTATTGGATCGGTTGATACTCAGCACATTCGGCACGATGTATGGATACGCCATGTCTGCATCACTGCGGCGTAATTGCGGACTTTGGGTATTAAAATTCGCCAAATTCACACTTTCATCTGTGGTTAACACCAAATTCGTACCAATAGGAACGCCAAAATTCAAATCAATGACAGTCGTACCAACTGGAATATTAACTGATTTAGACTGAAGTACAACACCGATATTATCCCTTAAATCAATTTTCCGTACACCCGCTTTGGCAGTATAAACCTTGGTTCTATATAAGTGAAATGGCGTAAAAGCGTCAAAAATGATCTGCCCGTTAAAGGTATTTCCGCTCAACTCGGTCCCGCTATGATCCGTCATGCCGGTAAATACATTCGGCGTACCATAAACGCTTGTATTTGACACCCAAAAAGTATCTGTTTCAGACAGGGGCGCTGTAATAAAGCTGTTACCGGTTTGAAGTACCGCTGGCGCGTCTGGACTTTCAAACCACGAAACATGGTCGCCAGCGGCTAAAAGGGTTGCGGAATTCCCTTCAACCACCAAATCATTGGTCGCAAGCGGCGGCGGTGCGGCGAGGATCGTTACGGATTGGGGCGCAGACGTAAATTGTGCGCACAGCCCTTGGGTCGTTACTGCATAATTTCCGCTTGTTCCGACAGAAATGCTCTGCGTTGTATCACCATTACTCCATACATAAGCGCTTGACAAACTTGAAGTTAGCGTTACCAAATTGCCGGAACAAACCACGCTGTCTCCGACGACCGCAAGCGTCGGCGTTTCAACCGGATCAACGATAATCGTTACGCCGTTTGAAACTACCGTGCAACCAAGGTCGTTTGTAACGGTTACGGAAAAAGTACCCGCAGTATTAACCGTGGCAACAGCCGTTGTATCGCCGTTATTCCAATGGTAAGCTGAAAAGCCCGGCGACGTTGCCAATTGCGTTTGTTGGCCGCTGCATATTACGGTCGGGCCGGTTGCATAAGCCATAACCGGAACCAGCAAACAGCCGCCTTCCTGCAAGGTAAGGTATTGATTTATAGCAGGTTGATACAATTTATCTACAATGCCCGAAGGCCAACGTACCACCACAGAATCGACTACTGTTTCTTGTGCGAGGCCAAAGTTCATTTGCATCGAATTCATAATACCGTAACTCTCGCCAGAGCGCACTTCCCGAATCTGAGTCCCCAGCGCACTGTACAAGGTAACGCGCGCGCCCACTGCATTCCGGTTGCTTTGTACGCCGCGCAGGTTCAGCCCGAAAAAATGATTTCCGTTGCCGTTGTTCATCCAAAGCACATCATTAATGCTCGTCGGATCGGTGTAAATCGTAGCATAACTTGCGTAAATATCCTGGAACCCGTCGCCATTCAAATCGCCGATTGCGTAGGACTCCATCACATTGTTATCAAAAGGGTTGGCGATTTTTGTGAAAGTTTTATTTCCGTTGTTCCGAAACAGGTATTGAGCGCTTCCTGCAACCAAAATATCTACAAAACCGTCATTATCAAAATCGCGAAAAACGCCTTGAATCGGCAAGCCGGTTATGACATTGTTCATGCCGGCCGCCACGGTAATATCGGTAAAATGCCCGGCGCCGTCGTTTTCAAGCACCTGGCTTGTGACGTCGTGGTTGGTAATAAAACAGTCGAAATCACCGTCATTGTCAATGTCCCCGAAATCGGCCGTCCAACTTTGTGAACCGATCCGCAATCCGGCGTGATTTTCAATATCCTGGGTGTAGGTGCCGTCGCCGTTGTTGAGGAACAGCATATTGATCCGGCGTCCGTCTGTTGGGTCGTTTACGCCTTGGCGGCATTTGGCAATATAAAGATCCAGGTCGCCGTCGTTGTCTACATCGCACCAAACCGAACCGTAATTACCTGAATTGTCCGAGGCAGGTACGGTGTTCAAATTCAACACATTGTTCTTGTAAACTAAATTTCCGGCGCCGTCGTTTATAAAAATACGCGCTTCGGCGTCATCGTGGCACACAAAAGCGTCAAGCCAGCCATCGTTGTTAATGTCGGCAAAATTCACCCCCTGCACAAACGTAACCGGCTGATTATACTTTGAAACGGTATAAGCGGAGCCGTCGGCATTGGCGCGTATAATTTTAACCCCGTCATAATCTCCGCCCGTAAGTACATCTCCAAATCCATTGTTATCTATATCAGCAGCGCATATACCCCACTGACTTCCACCGGCTACATCACCGATATTCAGGTGTTTAAAAGCTTGATTTGGTCCGGTTTGAAACTCCACTGATAATTGGAAACCGTAATTCATGCGAACAATATCGTCGCGACCGTCTTCATTCATATCTAAAACGGCAATTGCTACCCCGCTGTGGTACGCGACTGGACCGAGTAGTGCATTTTGGTTGGAAAAACTAATCTGGCCATACAAAGTCGGCAGCGTGCGACAGGCAATAAATAGAAGGATAAAAAGTGTTTTTTTCATTTTCAAATAGGATATTTTAAAATTCGGATATAAAAGAACGATGAATATACAACTTGGGCTTACCCAGTTGGGCAATTGGCTATTTACGGACAAAGCGGGCGGCTGGATTAAAATAAAGTTAAAATCCTTAAAAACAATAAACTTTCAACGCCGACCTTCGTCAAAAGAACATCTTTCATCTAAACAATAATTTCCTACATTATGAAAAACCTTTTGTTTTTAGGCGCTTGCTGCTTTATGTTGTTATGTACGACCCAATTGCAGGCCCAGCAACCGCAAGTTATCGACAAAGCAGAAAACAAAGTAGATCGCGCTGAAAACAAGGCCGACCGTGCCGAAAATCGTGTTGATCGCAAAGAAAACAAAGTCGACCGCAAAGAAAACCGCGTCGACCGCCGCGAAGATGTGCGCGATAAAAATGAAGACCGTCGCGACCACCGCGAAGACCGCCGCGACCACCGCGAAGACCGCCGCGACCATCGTGAAGACGTGCGCGACGCCAAACACGATGGCGGAAAACGCGACCACCGCGAAGACAAACGCGATGCGCGCGAAGACGTGCGCGATGCAAAAGAAGACAAGCGCGATCACCGCGAAGATGTACGCGACAAACGTGAAGACCACCGCGACCGCGCCGAAAACAAACGCGACCGCGCGGAGAACAAAAAGGATCGTGCGGAAAACAAACGCGACCGTAAGGAGAATAAGCGCGATCGCAAGAATTAAGCGCAAGGAATAAGTAGATTTTCTTGTCCCGGGTTTCAATCTTAAAGATGAAATCCGGGATTTTTTTGTGGTTTAGAACGGAAAAAACCGGTGGAAAGGGTTTAACGCTGGCAGCGTTATAAGGCTACTCCCGATAGGATGCTAAACACGCAGTATTAATATTTTGACTCAAAAGTACCGTTTTCCAAATGCAAATACACCGGAGGAGGCAAATACAGGCTATCGGTCATGTGCAGGTCAAAACGGCCGCCCACCACTCTATTGACAGTATCCAACTTTGTTAGTTCTACATAATCCGTAGCGGCATAGTCATCGTTATGCGCCAATAGAAGAAATACCACATCGCCGTCCAAACCCAAGCGTGAATAAAAAGGGATTGCAGCAGATTCATTGTAATTATTATCAGGTTTCTTACAACGGTATAATCCTAATCTACGTGGCACTTGCGTGAAGCTTAGATACTCACGCAAATCCCCATCCGGGCTAAATGTCGCAGCATTTATTTCAAAAATAGTATCCGAAATACGGACATACGAAGACGCCTTCCAGTCTTTCCCGTTTTTAAGAGCAGACACAGTTCCATACATAAAATTGCCGGGATCAAACACCCCTTCCAAATATTTGGTCTTTAAGTTTTTGACCAAACCCACTGTATCTATTTTTTCAGGAGGCGCCGGTTGTGCAGCTTGCTGATCTTCCTTTTTGCAATTGGGCAAAAGAAAAAATCCCGTCAGGAAAAGCAAAAATATGCAGGGGTACTTCATGGCGTATCAAATGGGTCTATTAATATAGGCAAAATTGCGTAAAACAAAATTAACGTATCATGCTGAAAAGTCCTACAATTTGGCGGAATTATTTAGCGCATTCTAAAAATCCCGAAGGGATTTTATGTTTATAGATCAAGCCGGATAAAGTGCCCCAATCCTGAAAGGATTGTATGTAAAAACGCTATAAAACACATAAAATCCCTTCGGGATTTGGGGAAAAGGAACATCTATTATTTCTATAAACATAAAATCCCTTCAGGATTTTTAGAATGTGCTCAATACTTACCTTTTTCCATTCATTTTGGAACATCTACCAGCCATAATATAGTTCCAACCCATAAATCCAACATCGAAATTTTTCACAAAAAACTGATTTACAACCCTTTGCGCATTTTTCAAAAATACACTTTTCACGCCTTACCTAAAAACCCACCACCAAACGCACAACCCACATCCAAAAAATACACAAAATCAACAAAATCAACTACTTACAAAAAATCTCAAGCCGCCCGCCCACCGTCTACCGTCCACCGTCTACCGTCCACCTCCTTCAAGCCGCCCGTCCACCGTCCACCGTCTCCCACCTAAACCTCCCGATCAACCAAATAATTATTCCTATCCGGCGAGTTTCTATTAATCATTTCCCCTACAAAACCCGTCAAAAACATCTGCGTGCCCACCATCAAGGCCAAAATACCCAGGAAAAAAGCAGGCCGATCGGCAATACCAATGGCGTTAAATATCAGTTTTTCAATACTAAGCCAAGCCAAAATACCAAAACCAGTCAGGAAAGAAATTAAACCCAACAAGCCAAAAAAGTGCATCGGGCGCTTGCCGAACTTGCCGACAAACGAAATAATCATCAAATCCAATGGGCCATTTACAAAGCGCTGCCAGCCGCCAAACTTCGTGTACCCGTACTTGCGCGCGCGATGCTCTACCACCTTTTCGCCGATTTTGGTAAACCCGGCCCATTTAGCCAACACCGGAATATAGCGGTGCATTTCACCATACACCTCAATGCTTTTTACCACATCCGAGCGGTAGGCTTTCAAGCCGCAGTTAAAATCGTGCAGGTTAATACCGCTCATGTAGCGCGTGGCGGCGTTGTATAATTTGGTCGGAATGGTTTTGCTCAGCGGATCATAACGCTTTTTCTTCCAGCCACTTACGAGATCATAGCGGTCTTCCGTAATCATGCGGTACAATTCCGGAATTTCGTCCGGACTGTCCTGCAAATCAGCGTCCATTGTAATCACCACATCGCCTTGGCTGGCTTGAAAAGCCATGTGGAGCGCTGCGCTTTTGCCATAATTGCGGCGAAATTTGATGCCGCGTACATTAGGATTCCCGGCTTTCAAGGATTCGATCAGTTTCCAGGAACCATCCGTACTACCGTCGTCGATAAACAGAATTTCATAAGAATAGCCAAGCGGCTCCACCACCCGACGTATCCAGGCTTCGAGTTCTGCGAGGCTCTCGTCCTCATTTTTTAGGGGCACTACAATGGAAAGGTTCATAAATCAAACTTGGTCAACGGACTTGGTTGAATTTTCTTTTGAGGTGGCAAACGTTCGTCGCGGGTTGCATACACCGGTAAAATTTCTTCCGAATGTACATTTACCGGTATCGCAATCTGACGATGCCACGATTTTTCTTTTAACATACTGCTCCAACGCTCGAACAATTGATCCTGTTGCGCGGGACTCAGTTTCGAACGTTCGTCATAAAAACCCTGGGCGCTGCGCTGTCGCCGTGCTTCATACAAGGTAATCGCGCAGGCCACTGAAATGTTCAAACTTTCGGCAAAACCCGACTGCGGAATGATAAAATTCCCGTCAGACAAAGCCAACGCTTCTTTGCTCAACCCGTCATCTTCATTGCCAAACAACAAAGCGGTCGGTTGCGTCAAGTCCAATTCGTATAAAGAACTGCTGTGTTCGCCCAATGCAGTGGCCAAAATACGCCCGTATCGCTGCTTCACCCGCCGAAAACACTCTTCAAGGTCTTCAAACACATAAACGTCTATCCATTTGAATGTGCCGCCTGAAGTGCGTTTACCTAATACAAGCCCGCGTTTATCAAGGTAAGCCTTTGTGTAAACGACAAAAACCTCTCGAATTCCCACCGCATCGCAGGAGCGCAGTACCGCGCTAATGTTGAGCGGATCAAAAATATTTTCCAAAACCACGGTCAAATCCGGCTGACTTTGCCGGATTACACTGCGGATTTTTGCTGTACGCGTTTCATTCATCGGGGCAAAATTGTGGATTCTTCCTGACTTATGTGAACCTTTTCTGGAAATAGCTATTTCTTTCATGCAGATAGCAACGAATCTTTTGAACACACCAACCGATAAATACGACATCATCTTCGCCGGAGGCGGACTGGCAGGTCTTACCCTCGCCCAGGAATTAGCCAAACGCCCATATTTCCGCGAAAAAACCATACTGCTGCTTGATCGCGACGCCAAACAACGCAACGACCGAACCTGGTGTTTCTGGGCTACCGAAGACGAACCGCTGCCACCAGTGCTGTTCAAAACCTGGGATCGATGCATGTTTTATGGCGAAAACGTAGCAAAAAGCCTGAAAATGGGGCCTTATCGCTACAATATGGTCCGCGGAATTGATTTTTACAACTGGGCCGATCAGCAATTGGCGCAGTATTCCAACATCAAACGCGTTCAAACCAATATTGACGGCATCGACGAAAATGCAGGCGTTGTACATACATCTTTGGGTGATTTTTCCGCCGAATGGATCTTCAACAGCGCCTTGACACCGACCCAGTTACTCCCTTCCGCTTCAACGCTCTACCCTGCCCCACCCCTTTCCGTTTTGCAATCAAATGTCCCGCAGTCAAACAGTTATACCTGGCTGTTGCAACATTTCAGCGGTTGGATCATTGAAACAAAAGACACCGCATTTGACCCGCAAACCGCCACCTTAATGGATTTTCGCATCGATCAAAAAGGCGAAACCCGTTTTATGTACGTGCTGCCGTTCAGTGAAACAGAGGCTTTGGTGGAGTTTACCGTTTTTTCGCCGGCCCTTTGTCCGGCAGAGGAATACGAAGCAGAAACAAGAAACTACATACATAACTTCTTAAAAATCAAGGACTTTTACATAAAAGAGCGCGAATTCGGTGTGATTCCAATGACGGATTTCGGCTTTTCACCCAATGCGCAAGGTCGCACCATCCACATTGGCACGGCGGGCGGTTTTGTGAAAGGTTCAAGCGGATACGCATTTAAACGCACCCAGCGTCGTTTGCGGCATTTTGCAGCAGCCTGGGAAAAGACAGGCGCACCTGATCCCGCATTGTTGCGTTCGCCTTACCGCTTCCGCATGTACGACAGCATCATGTTGCGCGTGCTGCGTGATCGGAGTTTAGCAGGTAAAATTTTGTTTTCTACCCTTTTCCGAAAACTTCCTGCATCTACTGTTTTTCGCTTCCTCGACGAAGACACTACCTTTGTGCAGGATCTGCAATTACTCAACACGCCGCCAGCCCCACCTTTTATTAGAGCCGCATTTTTACAAATGCCAACCCTGCTCCGTGTATGAATTCGAATGTCACACATCCCGCTGTCGGCATCACGGGCGGAATCGGCGTTGGGAAATCGACCGTTTGCCGCATTTTTGAGGCGCTGGGCATTCCTGTTTACGACGCCGATTATTGGGCTAAGTGGTTGATTACCAATGACCCGGCCTTAAAACAGCAGATCAAAGAACTGTTCGGCGCAGAAGCGTATTTGCCTGATGGTACTTACAACCGGGCTTTTGTTGCATCGCAGGTATTTTCCGATAAAAATAAATTAGCGGCCCTGAATGCCAGCGTACACCCGGCCGTCGCCCGGCACGGCGCTGAATGGCATCAGGCACAAATTGAGCGCGGCTGCCCTTACACCTTAAAAGAAGCCGCTTTGATGATTGAGAGCGGTAGTTATCGCCAATTGGATTGCCTGATTGTAGTCACAGCGCCCGAATCATTGCGCATCCAACGGGTCATGCAACGCGATGGGGTGGATGAAAAAACGGTGCGCGCGCGCATCG